>CAZVAH010000034.1:0-10404 GCA_964625035.1 uncultured Bacteriovoracaceae bacterium
TGATTACTGCAGTGGGTTTGCAAGAAGCCAGAAGAAAAGAAAACAAGAAAAGAAAAATAAGCGATATGATCCTATGAAACGGGCCTTTTGTTTTACATCTACTGGAAAGATTAGATAAACCAAATATTGCAAGATCGTTCATTAATATTACCTCCTAAATATAATCATTTCATTGCCATTGCATGCCTTCTATGCCACTGCTCGTATCTGGCAATAATCATTGTTTATTTACTAGAAGTGTTAAGCGCTACCAATTTGCGTCCAATCAGTTAGTTTACAAAATTGTTCCGTCATAGCGGAGAAGCATAGCGAAGCAATCAAAAGCCTAGATTGCCACATCGCTAAAGCTCCTCGCAATGACATCGATTGCAACTTGGTATAAGCTGACTGACTTTAAAACTCTGAAATTCACACCTCCTCAAAAAAACATCGTGTCATTTCATCAAAGGCTGATTCTATCCTGGCGCTTTTCTATGACCGTGCAAAAAAAAGCTGCAATTCCCGCGTAAAAGGCTTGCCAATACACTTTGTTGCATTCTGGATGGGAAACTAAGATGATCTACTTACCAGGCTTTTATCAAACACCAAAATAAAGGTCAACCAAAATATGTCACCCAAACATGAGTGGCGGATTTTGGGGCTCCTGTGTTCTTGACACGCTTGGATATATGTTCTATCTTTGTTTTGTATCAAAGTCGAGATGAGAGGTAAAGAATAATGGAGGAAAGAGATGTTCAGTTAATCCGAAGATTAATACCCCATAATAAGGAACTTAAAAGGCTTTGGGATGAACACCGCGAATATGAGAAAAAATTAGAGAAATATAATAAAAGACGGTATTTCAGCACAGAAGATGAGCTGAGAAGAAAAGAGATTCAAAAGTTTAAGCTTGCTGGGAGGGACAGGATAGAAGAAATACTTCGCAAGCACAGAGGTAGCTGATTTCTTCTCTTATATAAAATAGGAAAATAGGTACTGGACAATATGAACAGGATGAAGGGTGCAAGTGCATTAATAGAAACGCTTAGATGCGAAGGGGTAAAACACATCTTTGGTTATCCCGGCGGGGCAGTTCTGGATATATTTGATGCCATTATGGATGTAAAAGATATACACTTCATATTGGTAAGACATGAGCAGGGTGCTGTACATGCTGCTGATGGTTATGCAAGGGCTACAGGTAAAGTTGGTGTATGTCTTGTGACATCAGGCCCTGGTGCTACAAATACAGTAACTGGCATTGCCACTGCCTATATGGATTCTATACCCATAGTAGTATTCACGGGCCAGGTTCCAACCACTCTTATAGGTAACGATGCATTTCAGGAGGCAGATATTGTTAATATTACCAGACCATGTACCAAGCATAACTATCTGGTAAAGGATATATCCGACTTGCCCAGGATAGTAAAAGAGGCATTTTATATAGCCTCCACAGGCAGACCAGGCCCTGTACTTATTGACCTTCCAAAGGATGTTATGAATGCTACCGCTGGCTTTAAATATCCAGATAAGGTTGCAGTGCATGGATACAACCCTACCTATAAGGGACACACTGGCCAGATAAAAAGGATAGCTTCTTTGTTATTAAAGAGTAAGCGGCCTGTAATCTATGCAGGTGGAGGGATCATACATTCCAATGCCTCCAGAGAACTGATATCCCTTGTAAGGCTGACACATATACCTGTTACCACCACATTAATGGGTCTGGGTGGATTTCCTTCTGATAGCCCCTTATCCCTTGGGATGCTGGGCATGCATGGTACATATACAGCGAATATGGCGGTAACTAAGACAGATTGTCTGATAGCGATCGGTTCTAGATTTGATGACAGGGTGACGGGCAAGATTGATGAGTTTGCACCAAAGGCAAAGGTTATACACATAGATATCGATCCTACATCTATCAGTAAGAATATAGAGGTGGATCTGCCAGTTGTTGGGGATTGCAAGATAGTGTTGAAGACCCTGATCAATATGCTTAAGGCCAAACAAGAAGAAGTCTCAGATCTAAAGAAGAGGTTGGCCTCATGGCGTGAGACCATAAATGAATGGAAGAAGACTTATCCCCTCGAATATACCCAAGGGAAAAGGATAAAACCTCAATATGTAGTAAGCATGGTGGACAAACTTACTCCAGATAATGCTATAATTGCTACTGAGGTGGGACAGAATCAGATGTGGGCAGCCCAGTATTATATGTTCAAGATGCCAAGGGCCTTTCTTACATCAGGTGGCCTGGGCACGATGGGATATGGTTTTCCTGCTGCAATCGGTGCTCAGGTGGCATTCCCTGGTAGGACTGTAGTGGATATAGCAGGGGATGGCTCCATTCAGATGAACATTCAGGAACTTGCGACTGCTGTACAATATAATCTTCCTGTAAAGGTTATGATACTTAATAATGGATATTTAGGTATGGTTCGTCAGTGGCAGGGGCTTTTTTATAAGAAAAGATACTCTCATACTTCTCTGGCTGTATCACCTGATTTTGTAAAGCTTGCTGAGAGCTATGGCGCATCAGGTATAAAGGTAGAGGAACCATCTGATGTAGCCGATGCAATTCGTTCAGCCTTGGACACAGATGGCCCTGTATTGGTGGATTTCCGTATAGAGCCAGAAGAGGATGTCTATCCAATGGTACCAGCCGGGGCACCTATTAATAATATGCTTTTAGTATAAGGGTGAATTTAATGAGACATGTAATATCTGTATTAGTAGACAACGAGGCAGGTGTTTTATCCAGGGTAGCTGATCTGTTTTCAGGGAGGGGGTATAATATCGAGTCTCTTTCGGTAGCGCCTACATTAGATCCTGCAAAGTCTAAGATGGTTATAGCGACGATTGGTGATGATCAGGTTATGGAACAGATAAAAAAACAATTGAATAAGCTTATAAATGTTATAAAGGTTGTGGACTATACAGACAAAGAATCTGTTGAGAGAGAGATGCTCTTGATAAAGGTAAAGGCAGAAGATAAGGGTAGGGCTGAGGTATTAAGGATAGCAGATATATTCAGGGCAAAGGTGGTGGATGTATCCCCTAAATCATACACCTTGGAATTGACAGGGAATAGAGATAAACTTCAGGGTCTTATAGATATACTTTCCCCAATAGGCATAGTTGATTTCATAAGGACAGGCGCTGTTGTCATGGATAGGGAGATGCAAAAAGGGAGGCGTTTGTGATGAAGGTATATTATGATAAGGATACTGATCTTAAAAAGATAAGGTCAAAGAAGGTGGCCATTCTTGGGTATGGTTCACAGGGTTTTGCTCATTCCAATAATCTCAAGGAATCCGGTGTTGATGTGGTGGTTGGGCTACGTGAGGGAAGTAAGTCCATAGGCAAGGCTCAGGCCGCAGGACTAAAGGTAATGACCACAGAGCAAGCAACTACATGGGCAGATATAGTGATGGTCTTAATACCGGATGAACTTCAGGCTGATGTGTACAATGATGATATAGCCCCCAATCTTGGTGAAGGTATGTATCTGGCATTTGCTCATGGGTTTAATATTCATTTTGGCCAGATCGTCCCCCCTAAAGGGGTTAGTTGTTTTATGGTGGCACCTAAGGCCCCTGGGCACATGGTTCGTTATGAGTATACCCAGGGTAGGGGTGTTCCCATGTTGATAGCGGTTGAAGCCGATGAGATTGGAGATACCAGGGATATAGCGCTCTCTTATGCGTCTGCTATAGGTGGTGGCAAGGCAGGGATTATAGAGACCACATTTGCAGAAGAGACAGAGACAGACTTATTTGGCGAACAGGCTGTGCTCTGCGGTGGGGTGACATCCTTGATAATGGCAGGTTTTGAGACCCTGGTGGAGGCAGGATATGCTCCCGAAATGGCATATTTTGAGTGTTTGCATGAATTAAAGCTTATAGTGGATTTGATATATGAAGGTGGAATATCAAACATGCGTTATTCCATCAGTAATACTGCACAATACGGCGACCTTACAAGAGGGCCCATGCTCATAGATGAACATGTACGCTCTACCATGAAAGACATCCTTAATCAGATAAGGGATGGCAGGTTTGCAAAAGAATGGATTTTAGAGAATAGAGCAGGCTCTCCAGTCTTTAATGCCCTTACAAAGAAGGGAGAACAGCACCTAATAGAAGAGGTAGGAAAAAGTTTGCGTGCTATGATGCCCTGGATTGCTGAAGCCCAAAAGGTAAAGAAAGAGGAAAATTAAATGACCATAAGAAGGGAAGGGCTACCTTACATAGCCCTTTCAGCTTTTGTGTCCGCCATTTTTACCGGTATGAGATCAAGGTTGAGCCTGTTAGGATGGGGGACTACTACGTTCATCACATGGTTTTTCAGAGACCCTGAAAGAGAAATCCCCAGAGAAGAGGGATTAATACTTTCCCCAGCCGATGGCAAGGTATTGCGAGTAGAAGAGACATATGAAGATCGTGTAGGTGATTGCACTAAGGTATCTATCTTTATGTCTATCTTTAATGTGCACATCAACCGCGCAATAGTAGAGGGGGCCGTAGTAGAAAGGCAGTACAGACCCGGAGAATTTCACATGGCAAATCTGGGGAAGAAGACTGAAAAAAACGAGCGCATGATACTCTATATAAAAAACGATAAAGGACTATTCAGGGTAGATCAGGTTGCAGGGATTGTTGCAAGGAGGATTGTCTGCTGGCCAAAGGTTGGAGATATGCTATCTCCAGGTCAAAAGATAGGACTTATTTGTTTTGGCTCGCTCTTAGAGTGTTACATACCTGAAGCCGTCAGCATTATAGTTAGAAAAGGCGATAAGGTATCTGCAGGCCAGAGTATATTGGGGAGGGTTTAATCGATGAAGAGATCCAGGAAAAAAAGAGATAAAAAAAGAGTGCCGTTTCTGCCAAATCTTATTACAACCATGAGTCTGTTTTTTGGTTTTTATTCCATATTATTTGCGTTTAAGGGAAATTTTCATAAGGCTGCTATCTTCATACTTTTTGCGGGGTTTATGGATGCATTAGACGGGAGGATTGCCAGAGCCACCCATACTACATCACTGTTTGGGAAGGAATATGACTCTCTCTCTGATGTAATAGCCTTTGGAGTGGCACCTGCAATAATGGTTTATCTATGGCAGTTTAGTGCATATGACAGACTTGGTTGGCTTGCCAGCTTTTTATTCGTGGCATGCGGAGCATTAAGGCTTGCCAGGTTTAATAGTGCAGCGTCTAATATTACAACATTTACAGGGCTACCCATACCAATGGCTGCTGCAACATTAGCCAGTACAGTTTTGGTTTCCGAAGTAATAGGGCCGATTCCTTCAGTGCCAGTAATGATAGAGGTATATATACTCTCATACCTGATGGTAAGTAATATTCAATATCCCAGCTTTAAAAAGGTTACATATATAAAGGCCCATCCATTTCAACTCCTTGTCGCAGTCGTGCTTTTACTTATAGTAGTAGCAGCTATCCCTGAAATCATGTTGTTTGTCTTTGTAATGGCATTTGTATTGTCAGGACCTATCATGGGGATAATAAGGATGTTAAAAAGCCATAAAGCAGAAGAAAACATACTAAACGAAGGAAGAGATGAAGCAAATGCCAAAGAAGATCATCATTTTTGATACCACCCTAAGAGATGGGGAACAGTCCCCTGGGGCAAGCATGAATATTGGCGAAAAGGTCCTGGTAGCAAAACAGCTTGAAACCCTGGGTGTAGATAAGATAGAGGCAGGTTTCCCAGCGTCTTCTCCAGGTGATTTTGATGCAGTAAAGCAGGTGGCGGCTGAGGTAAAAAAACCCATAGTAATTGGACTGGCCAGGACCCGTGATGAAGATATAAAAAGGGCATGGGATGCTGTAAAGGTTGCGAATAGACCGGGACTGCATACCTTTATTGCTACTTCTGATATACATCTTGAGTATAAGTTGCACATGACGAAAAATCAGGTCTTAAAAACCGTAGAGGATGCAGTGAAGGCCTGCAGGGGGTGCTGCTCAAGTGTGGAATTTTCTGCAGAAGATGCCACGCGCTCAGACAAAGAATTTCTTGTAGATGTCTTTAATGCGGCCGTTGCCTCAGGGGCTGATACAATAAATATACCTGACACAGTTGGTTACACTACCCCACAAGAATTTTTTGATCTGGTCAGCTACATCAAGACAAACGTCAAGGCAGCACAAGACATTGCTATATCTGTCCACTGTCATAATGATCTGGGTCTTGCCACAGCAAATTCTATATCTGCTATCCTGGCAGGTGCAACACAGGTGGAGTGTACTATAAATGGCATAGGGGAAAGGGCAGGCAATGCCTCCTTAGAAGAGGTGGTAATGGCCTTAAATGTAAGGAAAGATATATATAATTTTTATGTGGGAATAGATACCACGCAGATATATCCTGCCAGCCGTTTGGTATCACATATTACAGGTATATCAGTACAGCCTAATAAGGCTATTGTAGGCGCAAATGCCTTTGCCCATGAGGCCGGTATCCATCAGGATGGGTACCTCAAAGAGAGGACTACATATGAGATTATGACCCCGGAGTCTGTTGGCATTGGCCAGTCCTCTCTTGTCCTAGGCAAACATTCTGGAAAGCATGCACTTAAAAACAGGCTAGAGGCCTTGGGATATAATCTAACTGATACGGAAATATCCAAGGTATTCAAGCGCTTTAAAGATATCTCTGAT
This sequence comes from uncultured Bacteriovoracaceae bacterium, assembly GCA_964625035.1. Classification (GTDB taxonomy): domain Bacteria; phylum Desulfobacterota; class Desulfomonilia; order UBA1062; family UBA1062; genus JAGGYK01. The sequence goes on from CAZVAH010000034.1 coordinate 6,669, forward strand.
AGGAAGAAGGATATATATGATGAGGATATTGAAGCAATTGTAATGGAGGAGATATACAGGATACCGGATAAATATAGATTGAAATACCTAAACGTAACATCTGGAACAGTGGCAGTACCTACTGCGACTGTCCAATTAGAAATAGAAGGTGAGGTCGTCCAAACTGCAGGTTTTGGCAATGGCCCGGTTGATGCAGTCTATAAGACCATTATACAGATGACAGGAGTAGATGCAAAGCTGCTGCATTTTTCTGTGAGTTCAATTACAGGTGGGACTGATGCACTAGGTGAGGTAACCGTAGATCTTCAGGATAAGAATAGGATTGCTGTTGGCCATGGGTCCGACCCGGACATATTGGTAGCTTCTGCAAAGGCCCTGGTAAATGCCATGAATAGATTGGAGTTTCTAAAGACAAGGGATCTCTCTGCAGATAAGTAGATTATTGTCATATGGAGGTATAACACAAATTGGGGATGACCATAGCAGAGAAGATCCTTAAGAGCCACACAGTAGATAAAGGGTTTAAGCAAGGTGACATAATAAGGGTAGATATAGATATAGCCCTTGCCAATGACATTACAGCACCTATTGCCATAGATGTATTTAAGTCATGTTCCAAAAAGGGTGTGTTTGATAAAGACAAGGTTGTATTAGTCCTCGATCATTTCACACCTAACAAGGATATAGCATCTGCTTCGCAGTGCAAGGTTGTAAGGGACTTTGCGAAAGAGTATCATATAACAAACTTCTTTGATGGAGGAGAGGTAGGTATAGAACATGCACTCCTTCCGGAAGAAGGGCTTGCCTTACCAGGGGATTTGATTATTGGCGCTGATAGTCATACCTGTACCTATGGTGGGCTTGGTGCATTTGCTACAGGTGTTGGGAGTACTGATCTTGGAGTGGCTATGTTCACAGGTCAGGTATGGCTAAAGGTGCCTGAGTCTATGAAGTTTATATTTAAAGGCGAGCCAGGCAAATGGGTGGGTGGAAAAGACCTTATCTTATACCTTATAGGTGATATTGGTGTGGATGGGGCATTGTATAAGGTTTTAGAGATAGAAGGGCCTGCCATAAGCAGTCTAGATCTGAGTAACAGGTTAACCATGACAAACATGGCCATAGAGGCAGGTGCCAAGGCAGGTATAATTGCCCCGGATGTGGTGACTGATGCGTACATAAAAACAAGGGCAAAAAGAGATTATACCCTGTATAAAAGCGATCCCGATGCGCTCTATTCAATGGTGAAGGAATATGATTGTGCACTCATTGAACCACAGGTCGCCTATCCTCATCTGCCTGAGAACACCCGTGGTATAAGTGAGGTGGGCGAGATTGTTCTGGATCAGGTGGTGATAGGTTCATGTACCAATGGAAGGATTGAAGACCTTCGTGTTGCTGCCAGCATAATGAAAGGTAACAAAGTGGCCAAGGGTTTTAGATGTATAATAATACCTGCTACCCCGAAGGTGCTTAAGGCGGCAGAGGCCGAAGCATTGATAAAGATATTTTTGGATACAGGTGCAATCATTAGTCCGCCCACATGTGGCCCATGTCTTGGAGGGCATATGGGTATCCTGGCTGAGGGGGAGAGGGCTCTGGCTACAACGAACAGGAACTTCATGGGCCGCATGGGACATCCAAGAAGCGAGGTATATCTGGCAGGGCCTGCTATAGCTGCTGCGTCCGCTATTACAGGAAAGATATCCTCACCCGAAGAGGTTGTGACTTGATACTAAAAGGTAGGGCATTCAAGTTCGGGGATGATGTAGACACGGATGCAATTATCCCTGCAAGATATCTTAACACCACTGAGCCTTCTGTCTTAAAAAAGCATTGCATGGAGGATGAAGACCCTGCATTTACGTCAAGAGTCAGACCTGGGGATATAATCGTGGCCGGAAAAAATTTTGGGTGTGGTTCTTCCAGAGAACATGCCCCTATTGCAATCAAAGCCTCAGGGGTGAGTTGTGTTATAGCAGCTACCTTTGCAAGGATCTTTTTCCGTAATAGTTTTAATATGGGACTGCCTATATTTGAATCGGATGAAGCAGCAAAACAAATTAAGCAAGGTGATATTCTAGAGGTCGATGTGGCAACAGGTGTCATAAAGGATCTAGTCACAGGTAAGTCTTTCAAGGCCAGGGGGATGCCTCCCTTTATGCAGGAGTTAATCGCTGATGGAGGTCTGATTGCACATATAAAAAGACAGGGAAAGATATGAAGATAGTGGTTTTGCCAGGAGATGGAATTGGAAAAGATGTGGCTTCTTCTGCGGCAGATGTCTTGAAGGAGGTGGTCCCTGATATAGAATTAGACTATGCCTTGATAGGTGGATGTGCATACGATGTCACGTGTACACCGCTACCTGAAGAGACCATAGATAAAGTAAAAAAAGCTGATGCAGTGTTTCTAGGTGCAGTAGGTGGGCACAAGTGGGATAGACTGGATTACAATCTAAGACCTGAGACAGGACTACTTAAGATCCGCTCTCATATGAAGGTGTTTGCAAACCTTAGACCCATAAAGGTATTCAAGCCCTTATTGGATTCCTCTCCATTGAAAAGGGATATAATAGATGGGATTGATCTTGTAATAGTAAGAGAGCTCACAGGGGGGATATACTTTGGGACCCCTAAGGGTATTGAACTGAGAAATGGTGTATATGCAGGTTATAATACCCTTGTATACACTGTGCCAGAGATAGAGCGTGTTGCAAAAATTGCATTTTCCCTGGCAGAAAAGAGAGATAAGATGCTCACTTCGGTAGACAAGGCCAATGTCTTAGAGAGCTCTAAATTATGGCGTGATACAATAGAAAGGGTATCTAAAGATTATCCAGGCGTAGAGCTTAATCACATGTATGTGGATAATTGCGCTATGCAGCTTGTAAGGGATCCAAGACAATTTGATGTAATACTCACTCAGAATATGTTTGGTGATATCTTGAGTGATGAGGCATCTGTGATTGCAGGCTCTCTTGGCATGCTTCCATCCGGGAGTATAGGTGATGGCCCTGGCTTGTATGAACCTGTCCATGGTTCAGCCCCTGATATATCAGGCACTGATATGGCAAACCCCATAGGCGCAATAATGTCGGCTGCCATGATGCTCAGGTATTCCTTTGGTATGAAAGGCAATGCAGACAGGATAGAGTGTGCAATAGAGCATGTATTATCCAGGGGAATAAGAACGCCAGATATAGCTTTTGGAGCAAAAGAGATGGTAGGTACAAAAAAGATGACAGAATATATAATTGATGAGATAGGGAGGATATAGATGCCTTCTGGCTATAAGGTTGCAGTAGTAGGGGTAACCGGTGCAGTAGGCACTGAGATGGTGAAAATCCTTGAGGAAAGGGATTTCCCTGTTAAAGAATTAGTACCGCTTGCATCTAAGCGCTCAATCGGAGAGCTCATAGAATTTAAAGGGGATTCTATACCAGTACAGGTTATAAACAAGCACTCGTTTAAGGGGGTAGAGATAGGATTTTTTTCCGCAGGGGGGGCTATAAGCAAGGAGTTTGCCCCTATAGCGGTAGGAAGTGGTTGTGTGGTGATTGATAATACCTCTGCATTCAGGATGGAAGGTGATGTGCCTCTTGTGGTGCCAGAGGTAAATCCGCATAGGATTAAAGGACATAAAGGGGTTATTGCAAATCCCAGCTGTTCTACAATACAGATGGTCGTGGTGCTAAATCCTATTCACAAACAGGCAAGGATAAGAAGGATTGTGG
>CAZVAH010000035.1:0-10144 GCA_964625035.1 uncultured Bacteriovoracaceae bacterium
CCCTTCAAAGGGGGAATTCATTCTGAATCCTGGATTCCGGATACATTTTCATGCTTCGTTGTAGTTTGACTTTTTGCGGGACCATCAATTATTGAGTGACTCTCAAAACCTCTTCAACAACAGTAATACCATCTTTTACCTTTCTGGTGCCATCCTCCCGGAGGGCATGCAGGCCTTCGTCTATAGCCTGGCGTTTTATGAGATTGGAATCTGATGTCTTTAATAATGCAGCCCTTATACTATCTGACATCATGAGTATCTCGTATATACCAGTCCTGCCTTTATAGCCTGTCTCTAAACACTCCTTACATCCAATCCCCCGGTAGAGATACCCGACCTTATCAAGTAACTCTTTGGACAGCCCTATCTCTGAGAGGGTTTCGGCCTCAGGATAATATTCACGCTTGCACTTAAGGCAAATCTTGCGCACAAGTCTCTGTGCAATTATTGCATTGACAGATGAACTTACCAAAAACGGTTCTATACCCATATCTATTAATCTGGTGATAGCACTTGCAGAGTCATTTGTGTGCAAGGTAGAAAATACTAAATGCCCGGTAAGTGCCGCATGTATGGCAATCTCTGCAGTCTCTAAATCTCGTATCTCACCCACAAGAATCACGTCAGGGTCCTGCCTCACAATCGAACGCAGACCAGATGCAAACGTGAGCCCTACCTTTGTATTTACAGGAATCTGCCCGATCCCTTTCAACTGATATTCTATTGGATCTTCAATGGTGAGGATATTCTTGTCCGGAGAATTTATACGACTCAGGATAGAATATAAGGTTGTAGTCTTTCCAGAACCCGTAGGCCCGGTTACCAGAATAATGCCATGTTCTTGTTTGATCAACTGGCTTATAATAGATAGATCGTCAGGATAAAACCCAAGGTCTTCGAGTCCCATCAAAACTGAAGACTTGTCTAAGATCCTCATCACCACCCTTTCCCCAAATACAGTAGGCACTGTTGATATCCTCAAGTCCACAGAGTGATCCCCTAACTTTATCCCTATCCTCCCATCCTGCGGTAACCTCTTTTCTGCAATATCCATGCTGGCCATAACCTTTATACGCGATATTACAGCAGATTGAATACGTTTTGGTACTGTAAGGACATCATGCAATATACCATCCACCCTGAATCTCACCTTTACATCTGACTGGTAGGGCTCCACATGTATATCTGAAGCCCTCTCCCGAAATGCCTGGACCATAATTCGATTCACTAATCTTATAATGGGGGCTTCTGTCTCTACAACTGTAATATCAGGGATGCTCTCTAAATCTTTCAGGATCTCGTCCTCTTCTTCCAGGTCATCCATAATATCTTTGGCGCTCTCATCTTTCATATCATTGAGCCTGCCTATACAAGCAAGGATTTCCTTTTTGGTGGCAAGAACCCTCTTTATATTTTGTATGTGTAATCTCCTTGATATATCAAAGACAGGGTCTTGTTCCATAGGGTCATTAACAGCTAGTGCCATGGTATCTCCCTGCCACTTAATTGGCACTATATTGTACCGCCTTAAAAAGGTTATAGGGATCTTATCCAGGATGGCAGGATCAACATCTGTCTCCCCTATTACAGGAACAAATTCTATATCCCACCCCCTAGATAAGGCCTGCATCATATCAAGTTCTGTAACTGAGCCCATCTGAATAAGGATGTCTTTTATCTGCCCTCCCTTTTCCTTCCGGATAACATTAGCCTTATCAATGTAGGCCTGATCCACTACTTTAGATTCTAAGAGTATCTCTTCTATGGGGGAAAACTTCATTTCCTACCCTTTCCCTTTTCGAGGGCATCCTTGACAGCCTTTATCTCACCATACTTTTCCTTATAAAGTGCGCTGGCCTTTTCTTCGGTATCTATGATTGTAGGTGTAAGGAATATATAAAGATTGGTCCTTTCTCTCTTCTTACTTATGCTCTTGAAAAGGTAACCGATAATAGGCAAATCACCAAGCAGGGGTACCCTATAGTTGGTTTTTGTAAGATCCTCACCAATAAGACCCCCTATTACCATGGTACTATTATTCCTTACCGTAAGCGTTGTAGTAGCTGATCTCTTCAGGGTGGTAGGTGCATACTCTAACTCCCCCTTACCTTCGACCAGGGTTGTTATTTCCTGAAATACATCCATACGGATATTCCCTTCCCGGTTTATTTGTGGTGTTATCTTCAGAGTTGTCCCCACATCTCTATAATCATATACCCTTGTAACCCTGCCTGTAGCCTCTTCAGGCACCTGCTCACTAGTCACATAGGGCACGTTTTTACCCACCGTTATCTCTGCTTCCTTATTGTCCATAGTGATTATCTGAGGTGTGGATATGATGTTTACATCAGTGTCGGACTTCATTGCATTTATAAATGATGTCATATTGGGAAATGTGATTTCAGTACCGCCCTTGTTTATGGTAATCGCCTGTCCAATTACACCGAGTACAGGCCCAACTGGTACATCAGCAGGGGATGTGACAAAACTTGCCCCTGTCCTTGCAAATACACCTCCTACCTTTTTATCGCTGTCATATTTAAAGTCCTCGAAGGCAGTCCATTCTACACCTACCTTAAAATCTTTTGTGGTATTTACTTCCATTATAAGCGCCTTTACATAGACCTGTTTTCTGGGTATATCCAGGTGTTTTATAGTATCTACAATTGTTGCATAGGAGTGTGGATCTGCGTATATAACCAAAGAATTAGTATCCTTGTCTGGCGATATCTTTACCTCCTGTTTTATAGAAACCCCCTTGGTTTTAGTCTCTTTTTTTACGCCTGGTGTCGGAATCTCGGTAAGCACACGAGCTATATCCTCAGCATTGGCATACTGCAGATAGTATACGTGTATATCCTCCTTACCCATGGGGGTTGGCACATCCAGTCTTTTTATAAGCTCCTCTATCCTAATAATCTCCTGCATTGGGGCAAGCACAATCAAAGAATTTGTCCTCTCGTCCGGGATGATCTTTATTCCCCCTTTTGGAGAAATGGTGCCTGGAGTCGGGCGAGTGCGGACACGTTTAATATCCTTTTCAGTAAGTATTTCGGAAAGTTTGGTACCCAGATCAGCAGCTGTTGCATAAACCAACTCAAAGATTTTTACTTCTCCTGTAGAGCCAGGCACATCTATAGCCTTTAGAATATCCATTAATCTTTTTATATTGGACAGTGTATCTGTAATGATAAGCATATTGGTCTGCGGGTATGATAATATCTGGCTGGTACGTTTGGACATTAGAGGGGCAAGTAGTGTCTTCATGTCATTGGAATCTGCATATCGCAAAGGTATAATCTGGGTAACCATCCTGTCCTCCGAGCGGACAGGGATCTTAAATCTTGTCTCTATGCTCTTTGTCTGTGCCTCTGTTGTCTTTACTACCTTTATAATACCGTTCATAGGTACAGTTGTGTATCCATTGACCTCTAAGACACTCTCAAATACCTTGTATGCTTCATTAAGCGTCATCTTTTTAGGTGATATCACTGTGACCTTTCCCGAAACCTTATCTCCTATGATAAAATTCTTACCAGTCACATCTGCTATAAATTTTACGAATACCTTTATATCCACCCCATCGAAGTCCATAGTTACATACTTGGTGGTCTCACCAGTTTGTTGTTTTTCTGCTATCCGGGTTTTCTCTATGGGCCTTTTTTCTATCTTAGCTTTATGCTCTTGTGCACCTTTATCATTTTCTATCAGCCTTACCCCAAAAAGATCACCTCTTCCAACCAGCAACAGGAATACAATCAAGATTATCGGCACATATGGCGTTGCTTTATTCATCTTTCCTCCTTTATCGTTTCCTACCAACCATGGTATCAAATACTGTATCTCCTTTTAGCACCTCAAGATCACGGTCTTGCCTGGCCCAAGCCCGTGCATCAGGATACATTTTAAAGGCCTTTTTTAAGGCATCTATTGCTCTGGCCTTATCACCTTTTTTTGCATATGCACATGCCGTATTGTACACAGGTTCCACATAACTGCCTGATGTCCCGCTTGACCTCTCAAAATAATCTATTGCTGCATCTAAATCCCCCTTTATCAGCAGCACACTCCCAATGTTATTTAACACTCTGGCATCATCCCTGGAGTAGGTAAGACCCTTTTTGTAGATACTTAATGACTTATCATATTCCTTTGTATCAAAATAGAGTCCACCAAGCTTGATATAGGCATCAATATATTCAGGCGATATCTTAAGTACCCTGTAATACAGCCCTATAGCCCGATGCAGATTCCCTGATCTGCGATTAATATCTGCCTCATTTAATAATACATTGATATCGCTCGTGGCATTGTCTTTTTGTAAGCTATTTAAAGACATTGTCTTACCAGAATCCACCTTAGAGAGCACAATGCCTTTATCCGGGTTTCCATTCTGGAAAATTAGCACAAGAATTGCGCCGCATGCAATACATATAAGGACCATGAGGACCCTTGTCCACGCAGGAGATGCCTTGGGCATCTTTCCCGAATATGGCATATATTGAGATGATCCTTCTCTTTGCGCTTGAAGCCTTTTGAGTGCATCGTAGATAGAGCTCATCACCTATTCCCAATAATCTCAAGTAGGGCCAACGTATCTGGCCCCACTATACCGTCTCTTCTTAGCCCAAATGTCTCCTGTATCTTTTCAATGCCTTTTTTTGTCTCAATATTATATATACCATCAGGTATTCTTGATATATATCCATAATCATAAAGCATAGACTGTATCCTAGCTACCTCATCTCCTGTATCTGAGAGCCTATATATGGCACTATCTCTTACCCTTTGACAAGCCACCATTATATTCCACCTATAGAGAGACTTAAAGCCCTTGATTGGTATCTCAAGCAGGGCCTTATCAGGGGTTACTACACTCACATAATCTTTGGTAGCACTTACTACAACACAGTAGCCTCCCTCTACAGATGCAATAAATGGCCTGTCCATATCCATTAACACCATAGGGGTTGGATGCAGATTCAACATATCAGTACCTCTTATCCCTTGTTTGATTGAGCTTAAAAGCTCAATTGCATCGCTGTAATCCTGAATTGTCCACACAGTAGTCTTATCTTCATCTATATCATGGGTAGCTACAGCAACATCCTGATCTGTATCAGTAAGCTTATTCGTAAATATTGAAGAGATATTAGAGGGAATATCAGGGAGCAAAGACCCATTCCATATAGCCAAACCCAATGCAACCACTACAACTATAATCAATGTAGACGCTATCCATCTCGGAAATACCCTGTAAGTGGGATACTCTCCTTTTATCTCTCTAATAGCAGAGATAACTATACGCTTACGTATCTTTCTACTATCTCTTAGAGCCGCTATGAGCAAAGCACGATCTGCAACTGCATTTATTTTGCGAGGTAGCCCTTTAGAAAATGCAGATATGGCCTTAATTGCAGCCCTGGTAAACTTAATATCACCATGAGATCCTGCTACCATAAGCCTGTGCTCTATATAGTCTTTGATCTCAAAGTAAGGTATAGGCCCCATATGATAACGTAGTGTAATACGATCACTGATCTGCTGAAGCCTTTTTGAGGAAAGTATATCCGCCAGCTCGGGTTGACCTATGAGAAGAATCTGTAAGAGTTTCTCTTTTTGGGTTTCCAGATTGGAGAGCATCCTTACTTCCTCGAGAACGTTTGGGTCAAGGTTCTGGCATTCATCTATGATAAGGACTGCATTCCCCCCTTTTGATATTACATCTAGAAGAAATCCATTAAGGTCATCAATGAGTGCCTTTTTTGATCTATCCTTTGTATCGAGGCCGAATTCCTGGTTTATTGTTCTTAAAAGTTCTACATCAGATAAGGAGGGATTAAATATCAGGGCTGTGCGGACTTCTTTAGGCAGTTCCTCTAGCAATGCCCTGCATATAGTACTCTTTCCCGTACCCACATCCCCTGTGATGAGTACAAAGCCCTTTTTCTGTTCTATACCATATCTTAAATGAGATAGAGCCTCTTTATGCACCTTAGACATATACAGATACTTGGGGTCAGGTGTAAGACTAAACGGGTTTTCTTTCAGCCCAAAAAATCTCTCATACATACAGGATTAATTCCCCCTCCACGTACTATCAAGAAAATCTTATAACTTCTTTAACTTATTGAGATCAAAAAATCTTTACTTCACTGGCACTGTTATTGTCACTGGCTTGTTGCGCCTCTCTAATTCTACCTCTACAGAAGATTCGTTCATAAGTTCCTGATATGCCGCAAATGCATCCTCTGGGGTCTTTACGGGCATACCATTTATACTTTTTACAATATCTCCTGACCTTGCACCTAATTCATATATTAGAGATGATCTATCCACATTGCTCACCCTGAATCCATAAGGCTCGCCACCCTTGAAATATGGGACAATCCTTGCCTTACCTATGAACTTATCGAGATTTTGCATGATATCCCCTATATCTGCAGGTAAGCGAGTGAGTGACGTCTGGGTACTTGGTCTGCGCGGTGTGTATTTACCACTCTTTTTGGCCTTGGCCTCTTTTATGACCAGCATCTGTTCTACGCCCCCAACATCCATAACTACCTTGTTTCTATATACAGCAGTGAGTATTGCACCTTTTATGGTATCCCCTATCCTATGCAGGCTTTGCTTCCCCTTTTCCTCTATAATAGCCCTCGCAATATCGCTTGGGCCGGCAATAGTGCCTCTTAGGGTCAAACCCATCTCAGCTATAGGCAGAACAATATCCTTATCAGAAGAATCTTTAGTTGGAGTAGATACTATCTTCTTTACATCAAATATATCTCTATCCTGGATTATACCATAATACACAATCCCTTTTGATTCGGGTTCTAAAAATGGAGATGAGCCGACAATATTGCCTGATGGTTTAGGGGTATCATACAGGGTATACCCTATTATGCCAGTAAGTATACCTGAGATTACCCACACAAACAGGGTAATTACACCTAAGATAATTAGCCATTTAAATCTCTTAATAATCATCACTGCCTTTAAACCTTATCAAATCCAGCAAATTTCATGTTAAAACTGCCCCTCCCTTTTGTCAAGGATCTAAGCTCAGTAGAGTACCCAAAGGTCTTTGATAGCGGTACATGGGCTAGAATAGAGTATATCTTGCCTTTAGGTCCTAGGTCATCTATACTTGCCTTACGAGCGCTCAAATCACCTACTATATCACCTATATACTCTTCTGGAACCAATACCTCGATCTCCATAACCGGTTCTAAAATTGCAGGGGTTGCATCCTTAAATGCCTCCTGAAATGCCATCTGGGCAGCTATCTTTATCCCCAATGGGGTAGTTAGATCATCTATAATTACACCCCCTACTTCTACTTTTACATCTGCTACCTCATAGCCATATACGGGGTCTGAAAGTGTTGCTTCCCCCAATCCGACTATTATATAATCCCTCATATCATCAGATACATCTGCAAGTATATCAAATTTATTCCCTGCGTGTCTATTGTTGGGCATCAAAGAAAGTTTTATATGCCCATGATGCTCCTCTTCCCCGATCTTTTTGCTAAAGGACATATCTGAGATACCTTTAGACTGTATGGTTGTACAATATAATACCTGTGGTTTGCCTACATTTATATCCACACCAAATGTATTCTTAAGCCTATCTACAGCCACCTCTAGATGGAGTTCTCCCATGCCTGCGAGTATAATCTGTCCGGTATCCGGATCCTCGTTCGCCTTGAGTGTGGGATCCTCCACTGTCATCTTTTGTACAGTTGGGAGAAGCTTATGAGCAGTATCTCCACTTTTTGGCTCAATAGCTACGTATATAACAGGCTTTGACACTTCAATGGGCTCTAAAACGAAGGAATGTCCTTTATCTGTAAGTGTATCACCTGTAATTGCCTCCTTTAGGCCAACTGTGGCTATTATATCTCCTGGGACAGCTTTATCTATACGCTCCTTGTGATGAGAGTGCATTCTGAATAACCTGGCTATCTTTTCTACCTTGCCCCTCGTAGCATTATAAACCTCAGAGGAGACATGCAAGGTCCCCGAATATACCCTTAAATATACGAGCCTCCTCCCCTCTTCTGTATATACCTTAAATACATATGCACATAGGGGACCATCAGCATTGCTTTCTATCTCGATAATCTCATTTGTCTTAAGGTCATGGGCAATAATGGATTTGCTTTCCTTAGGTGACGGGAGGTAGTCAATAGTAGCATCTATTAAGGGCTGAATACCTCTATTCCTTAGAGCAGCACCGCAAAGTACGGGGATTATAGTATTGTTAATAGTGGCCTTTCTGATACAGGCCTTTATAAGATTTTCGTCTTCAATGTTCTCACCAACAAGATATTTCTCCATAATCGTGTCATCTATATCAGCCAGCGACTCTAACATATACTCTCGCACTTTAGATGCATCCTCATATACATCCTCTGTTACAGGCATTTCTTCATAGGCAAGTCCATGGTCGTTCTCATTCCATATCAGGATACGCCACCCAATGAGATCAACAACGCCACTAAACACACCATCTTTGTAATAAGGAATCTGGACAGGAAGCGCATGAGCTTCTAATCGGTCTGGAATCTGTTTTAGAACCGAGTTAAAATCAGCCCCTATCCTGTCAAGCTTGTTTACAAATGCTATCATCGGCACCTCGTATCTACGAGCCTGATACCAAACAGTCTCTGTCTGCGTCTCCACCCCGCCTACCCCGCACAGGATCATTACTGCACCATCCAAGACCCTCAAACTCCGCTCCACCTCTATGGTAAAATCTACATGACCTGGCGTATCTATAATGTGTATCTCATGATCTTTCCATTTGCAGGTGGTAACAGCAGATGTGATAGTAATGCCCCTTTGTTGTTCCTGCAGCATCCAGTCCATGGTTGCCTGGCCATCATGAACCTCTCCCATCCTATGTATCCTTCCAGTATAAAACAGAACCCTTTCTGTGACTGTGGTCTTGCCTGCATCTATATGGGCAACAAAGCCTATATTTCTTACCTTTGAGATTCTTTTAGCCATTGTTGTAGCTTCCTTAAGGCATCCATTGCGTCTTTGCCGTATATATCCGCACCCATATCTGTTGCGATAGCTTCGTCCACAACAGCCCCTCCTACCATTACGACAAAATCCCCACCATCCTTTAACATCTGTACAGTCTTTCCCATGGACGGCAGTGTTGTGGTCATAAGGGCAGAAAGGCCAATATATCTTACATCAAAGGCCTTGGCCTTATCCAATATGTCTTTGCCCGGGCAGTTCTTGCCCAGATCTATTACATCAAAACCATTATTTGATAAAATAACCCCTACAATATTTTTGCCTATATCGTGTACATCGCCCTCTACTGTTGCAAGGATAACCTGTATAGGATCAACAATATCTCCTGGCTTGAGGTAGCGCTTTATCACATCGAATGCCTTTTTCATGGCACTTGCACTTGAAAGCATCTGAGGGAGAAAAAACTCACCACTATCAAAAAGGCGGCCCACCTCTTCCATTGCCGGTATAAGTAGGGCGTTACTTACTTCCATAGGGTCTCTGCCTTCGTCCATGAGTTTTTGTGCCAGAGACTTAGCGGCGAGATCATTTCCCTGGATCACTGCATTGGTTAGAGGATCTACAACAATCTTTGAGGTGCCGCTGCTTTCAATATCGACAGGTTCCAACCGGACAAATCTCTCAATATAATGAGAGGCATTATGATCTCTTCCTACCAGGACATTTGAAGATGCAAGGGTATCCATCAAACCCTCACCCATTGGATTGATAATGGCCAAATCCAGACCGGCATCAATGGCCATTGCAAGAAATGCACTATTTAAAATAGGCCTTTTAGGAAGGCCAAATGAGATGTTGCTTATCCCAAGGGTAAGATTAAGATCAAAATCCTTACGGATTACCCGCATAGTTTCCAATGTTTGCCTTGAAAGCCTGACATCTGAACTCACTGCCATAGTAAGGGCATCTACGTAGATATCTTTTCTTGATATGCCTGCATCATCGATATATCTAAGAATCTTCTCAAGTATCTTTATTCTCGAAGATACACCTTCCCCCGCGCCTGGCGGACCATTTTCATCCATGAGCAACACAATAACAGCCGCGCCATAAAGCCTGGCAAGAGGAAGCAGGCTTTCTAAGGACTTTAC
>CAZVAH010000036.1:0-9179 GCA_964625035.1 uncultured Bacteriovoracaceae bacterium
GCATAATAGAATAGTGAGCAGATTTGTTTTTAGATGATGGCTGTGTTTCATATGAAAATAGTTGTCAGTTGTGAGTTTGTCTGTGGTGTATTTAAAGGGAATTATCCTATCTGGGGATTTTACAACGGGCAACGGACTATTGACTACTAACAGGGATATGAGTAATCTTGAAGTAATCGAGAGGCAAAGAGACTTACCTCGTGATGGAAAAGGAGTTTTCATTGAGTCCTAAAAAGGTTGTTGCAATTGTATTTGGCGGTGTATCAACAGAGCATGATGTCTCTATTGTATCTGCAGCATCAATTGTAGAAAACATTGACAGGCCTCTATTTCAACCAATATATGTGGCTATAGACAAAAAGGGAATGTGGTTTATAGGGCCAGGCGCATTTGACCTTTTGCGGAAAAAGTCCAGGCATGATGTAGACAGAGTGGTCTTATCAATCGACCCTGAGAAGAAGGGTTTTATCTCTGTAGATAAAGGTAATACCCTTACCCCTGTAGATGTGGCCTTTCCTGTGCTCCATGGGCCAATGGGTGAGGATGGCACTATCCAGGGGTTATTTCATCTTGGACGGATCCCCTATGTGGGCTGCGATGTCTTGGCGTCTGCTATGGCAAACGACAAGGACATGACAAAGAGGATTCTTACCGAAAAGGGGATATCGGTAGTGCCTGGCATGTGTATAAAAAAGCCCAGATGGGCTACTTCTAAGGATGATATTATAGGTGAGATAGGTGAGATAATGGATTGTCTTACCTTACCTGTATTTGTAAAACCTGCCACCATGGGTTCTAGCATAGGGATTGCAAAGGTGACAAAGTTAAAAGATATAAGGGGTGCTATCGAGGAGGCATTTAGATTTTCTGATAAGGTGCTGGTGGAAAAGGCAATAAATAATCCTATTGAGATCGAAGTGGCTGTGCTGGGAAATGATACACCGAAGGCATCTGTCCCGGGTCAGATTATACCGGGTAATGAGTTTTATGACTTTGATGCAAAGTATATAGATACCCATTCAGAGCTGATTATCCCTGCCAGAGTAGATAAGGTCATCTCAGATAAGATAAGGGGGCTGGCTGTAGATGCATTTATTGCTATAGGTGGAAAAGGGCTGGCACGTGTAGACTTCTTGGTCTCTGGAGATACCTGCTATGTAAACGAAATAAATACCATGCCAGGATTTACAAGCATATCCATGTATCCCAAGCTGTGGGAGAAGACAAGGATTCCTTATACTGAGCTTATCACATCATTGATAGGGCTTGCGTTAGAAAGCGCTCAGGAAACAGAAAGCTTAATAAAAACCATTGATCTCGAAAAGGGTCTGGATTTATAATAGGAGAAAAGCCTTCATTCTTTTTGACTTTCGACTATTTTCGTCTGGGCCTTATTCGCCTATTACGGACCTTTTCTTTTATCCTCTGGATATGGCCTCTTCCTAAACCTTTAACCTCACATCCGAGTTCAAAATATCGCTCGATCCTTCTGTCATCAAGGATGCCAAAACAATCTATAATTGCAGCAGGTCCACCTATCATGCCTACCAAATTATCTGGATCAAGGTTTAAATACCCCTGATGCCTCACTGCAAAGACAACTGCATCTGCGCCACCAATGGCCGATTTAAGGTCTTTTTTTATCCTTAATTCCTGTAGACCCTCCTGGTTTCTGAAAAATCGGGCCAGAGATTGGCCTGTTGCAGGGTAGCTGTCTTGCTTTTCAAACTCCCACCAGTGTTTAACATAAGGATCATGCACCCGTATCTCTCCACCCATTTCAGCAATCTTTCTAACCATCAACTCAGAGCCACTATAGCGTGTATCACCTACATCTTCTCTGTAAGATGCTCCCAGGATAGTAACTAGGGATGCTGCGGCGATTTTCCCCATATTACGCAGGGCATCTCGTATCAGATCCACTGCATGAAGTGACCTGGTATCATTAATATTGGTGGCTTCAGGGGTTATCGTAAACAATTCATCTTCAAATCCCATTAGGTGTCTATAGGCCCAAATACCAAGGCCACCATCTTTAGGCAGGCAATATCCGCCTATACCCGGACCCGGGAAGATAATATTGCTATGGGTGGGCCGAACCTTGATTGCATTTATGACCTTGATCAAATCAACACCATTTTTCTCGCAAAAATTACTCCACTCATCCATGAATGCAAGGATGGCAGCCCGATAGCTGTTTTCAACGATCTTGCATGTCTCGCTCTCAATGGGCCTATCAAGTACAGTTAGGGGATAATTTTCTACATTTAGGACCTCTGTCAGGAAATTTTTTACCTTTTTCCTGCTTTTATCATTAATCCCGCTACACACACGCCAGAAATCACGGATAGACCTTACATAATCACGGCCTGGCATGACCCTTTCATAGCTGTGAGCGAGCAGAGGCTCTTTCTTTATTCCCCTAGCCAAAAAGGCCTTTTTTATGGAAGGGTAGGCGATATACTCTGTTGTCCCCGGGGGCACTGTGGTCTCTATAAGCACCAGGCATTCAGGTGCAATCTTTTCACCGATTATCCTGATAGACTCCTCTAGCGCCTTTATCTCTGCTCTACCTGATGAGACATCACCGATATCCCTCTTTAGAAAATCGCACTGCACATCAACAATAACCACATCAGCCAGTTTGAGGGTGTCGTAGGTATATGTGGCTATCAGGGTTTTCTTATCTATGACACAGCGCTTGATCAAGACATCAACCTCTGGGTCTTCTGCCTTTACCGGAGATATGCCACTATTTAGCATGGGGATCTTCCAGAAGCTCCGTGTGCTCGGCCGCTGCATGCCGATGACAAACTTTTTGCTTTTGCCCGTCTTATCTGAAGAGTCTGCAACAACTGCGGCCATTACTGCCCCGACAAATCCAAGCCCCATGACAACCACAATCTCTTTGCCTTCTTCCCTCTGCTCAGAGACAATACGTTCAATCCGTTCAAATTCATGTCTGTAGTCCTCTTCTTTAGGAAGGGGAAATCTTTTTCCATCAGGATTTTGTGAATATTCCATAAATGCTCCTTTAATTAGCCATTAGGGGTTATGCTCTTGATCTCTTCTGCTGCGTGCATTTGTTAGCCACTCCAGAAAAAAGGCGATAAATATGGCCAGGATCAAGCCTGCAATAAGGCTTAATACAACTAATAGACGAGGGTTCTTACTATAGTCGATATATGAATAAGGAGATTGAAGTATCTGTATGGCATTAGAATATTTATTCTGTAGGTATTCTATGTTTAGATCATTGGTATTGTTTGTAAGTGTGACTATCTGGTCCCTAATCTTCTCCAGGCTTTTCTCAACATACTTTATGTGGACACCCGGATCTTCACTCTGAGCACTGGTCTTTTTTATTGCAGCCAGTGTTTCCTCCAGATACTCCTTGTCCACCCCCAGATTCTTTGCAGCCACATCTGCCTCAAGAGCCCTCTTTAAAAGGAAGCTTACATACTCCTTTTCAGAAAGTTTCTCGATGATGAATGAATCCAGTAACATAGAAGAGGGAGACCCGGTTCCCTTTTGTGTGCTTAAAGGGATTTCTTTTTCGCGTCTTTGCCAGGCATCTTGCAGCAGCTTTTGTGCTATACGAGCCTCTGCATCTTTTTTCCTTCTCTGTTTCTCTATCTCATTTATATCATATTGATATTTTTGGATTAGATTATCTCTGTACTTGGTTAAATGAGATATTGTAACTATTGAGTCTATTTCCTTTAGATCAATATCTTTAATCGTCTCCAATGATTCCTTTATATCTATAAATGATTTACCAGTCTTTGGAGATCTATAATAGCCAGCTTTTTTGATCCTGTCCTCTAGAAATGCAACATAGTTTCCCAGGCTGGAATTTAGTATCCCAATAGTATCAAGGTAGTCATGATTACTTAGTGATTTATCCAAAGGGCTTATGGCTAATAACGGCTGCTTTACATATTGCTCCACAAACTTATCCTTGTATGTGCTTATAACAGAAAGTAAAATTTCTCCCCTTTCTTCAGGACTAAAGGCCCCTTTTGGATGTGATTGGGTAAAGTTCAAATAGAATTGAGTGGGTAAATAGATGTATGTCTTGTTTTCTCTTTCCATGGTTGCCATCTTTTCCTTGATTTCCGCAGGGATAAAGGGATCTATAGACACAAAACCCCTTGGTTTATTCATGAATATCTCCCTGAGCTCTTTATCTTCTATGACAGTTGCTGCGTTTGTTAGAACCTCAGGTCGGATAATATCATGCATGTCAAATTGACTCCCATCCGGGTTCTCGTGTTTCTCAATCCCTGAGAAATTGAGCTGGATAAGAGTTGCTGTCTTGCTATGTGCATTAGAGATGCTCCATCCCGTAGTTAAGATCACTGCTATGACGCAGATGCCCGCAATCAACCACTTTCTCCTCCACAGCACAGATAAGATCTCCATCAAATCTATCTCATCCTCGTAGTATTCAGGTTTTTCATTTTCTTCCATAGTTACTTTCTCCTGATTATTAAGCGCTAAAATCTAAACCCTTAATCCCTGATCAGCCTTGCTGCGTGCATTTGTTAGCCACTCCATAAAAAAGGCGGCAAATATACCAAGAAATAGCCCTATAACTATACCTAGGGGTACAACCAGTTTTTTCTTCGGCTTATATGGTTTCTCTGGAACGATGGTTTTGTCTGCCAGCCTTACAACCTGGCCCTTCTCTAGTTTATTGAGGGTGAAGCATAATGTATTATATTTTTCCCTGAGGGCATAGAGTGAGGTGGCAGGGTCATATATTATAGAGCCATCAGGCAGACCATGCCCGTTATAAGGGTTATCTATAATCTCCTTTAGGTCCTGTTTGTTTTCTTGCAAGAGCCTTTTCTTTTGTTCAATTTTTTGCTGGACTATGGGCCTTGTGTTTATATAATGCACAAGTGCATCTATAATACGTACCCCTGCCTTCCTGTCAATGGTATTCACATCTATCCTTAAGGCTGCCACCTCCTTTATCTTAGATGTCTTTATATCCTTAATATCCTTCAAAATGGCTGTATCCATACCCCAAAGATCAGCCTTTTTTTCAGGTGACAATGTCTCCAGAGGCATTGTTATGATTGATTTTATCTCTGCAGTGGATATCAGATACTGAGGATTGCTAGAAACGAAACTCTCTAAGGCTACAATATTGGAGATTTTGTAGATCTTAGGTGTAAGAAGGCAATATCCAAAGGCTGTACAGAAGCTAAGGAGCGTTATTAAAGATATCAGCCATCCTCTCTTTTTGATGACCAGGCATAATTCATAAAGGTCTATCTCATCCTCATAGTATTTAGGTCTTGTTTCTTCTTCCATAGCTTACCTTCTAAATGTTTTTGGCCTTTAAAAGCTATTTGTTTTCTTGACTCTTAACTGTGAACCCTCTTAATCCTTAGCCCTGTCTTTATCATCTCATATTCCTTACCGCAATGAGAACATCTTAAATCTTCATCCAATCTGTTCCCGCACTCACACATCCAGCCAATCTGTCTGGCAGGAGACCCAATCATCAATGCATGACTGGGTGCACCTTTTATGAGTGTAGCCCCTGCACCGATAAATGCATATTCACCTATAGTATACCCACAAATGACTGTAGCATTTGCGCCGATAGTTGTCCCCCTCTTTACAAGGGTAGGTCTTATTTCATCCATTCTTGATATATGAGCCCTGGGATTAAATACATTGGTAAACACCATAGAGGGGCCGCAAAATATATTATCCTCTAAGGTAACACCTTTGTAGATAGAGACATTGTTCTGAATCTTGCACCCATTACCTATTACTACATCAGGGCCAATAAGTACGTTCTGCCCGATAGTACAGCCTTGGCCTATCTTGGAATTCTCCAATATATGGCAAAAATGCCAGATCTTTGTCCCTTCCCCTATAACTACATCCTTATCTATGTAACTGGATTCATGCATAAAAAAAGGCTTTGGTGCATACTTATCTGATGCTAGATAAATCTTTCTTCCATTATTATTCAAAGAATCCTGACTGGCCTTGAGCACTCTTAATACATCTATGCCCTCTTTTGCATCTGTAATCGGGGTATTTCTACCTTTTATGCACTCTATAAAATGCTGGCATTCTTCCTTTAGAGGTTCCAACTGTGGGATATCCACCTTTATGGCTTCCTTTTTATCTGTAACAGGCTGACCTTCCTTCCAGTTTATATCATGGGGGTATAAAAGGAGCTTTTCTTGCCATGGGAAGGTATCATTAAATACAGCCATCTTTTTATCGCCTACCACAACAAGCCTTTGCTCCTTATACGGGTGCAGCCAGGACACAAATACATGTGCCTTGAGGCCACTGGGAAATTCCATGTGAGTGGTTGTTACATCTGCTATTCTTTTGTGCAGATAATTGCCACCAATAGCAGAGACCGCCTCTGGGAATTCAGAGGCCAGGGACAGGATCATGGATATATCGTGTGGTGCAAAGCTCCAGAGGATATCCTCCTCGCGCCTGATCTTGCCAAAATTGAGCCTGTTTGAATATATATAGTTTATCCTGCCAAGGTCTCCATCCTTGATCATGTCTTTCAGCCTTATAAAGGCCGGGTGATACTGCAGCAGGTGCCCTACCATTAGGATTTTAGAATGGGCTGTGGCAATATCCAAAAGCTCTGTGGCATTATCCAGATCAAGGGCCAAAGGTTTTTCCACATACACATCCTTGTCTGACAAAAGCGCCTCCCTTGCAAGGGAAAAGTGCATGGCAGCGGGCACAGCCAGCACAACGCCATCTATCTCGGGGTTGTCCAAAATTTCCTGATAGTTTATAGTACACCTTACATTGGGGTATTGTTCCTGAAAACTCTCAATGGTGGTTCCATTGCTATCGCATATGCTATGCAGCCCCCCGATTTCCTCATAATTTCTTATGAGATTTTTCCCCCAGTAGCCTGCGCCTACCACAGCTATTGATACGTTCTTTGATATATTTGTTTCCATAATTCTTTAATCTGCCCCCTCATAAATATTACTTGGTATTGAGCCTTAAGCGCTTATCATATGGCCTTTGGTCCAAGACATTTGCAATCCTTCCTACCACTCAAAACCCAAAACCTAGCCCTTATACTATGTTCATGATTATATCTGCAATATGTCTCTGATCTTTAATATCAAGATATGGATGCATGGGTATACTGAAAATCGTCTCGCATGTATCCTCGCTCACAGGAAGATCTCCCTTTTTATAGTTCAACCTTGAAAAGGCGTCCTGCAGATGCAGGGGAATAGGATAATAGATGGCTGTAGGGATAGAAGATGCATTGAGTGCTTTAATGATTTCATTCCTATGCATGCTAAGCAGTGAATACTGTGCCCATGCACTTTTTACCTCCCTTGATACAAAAGGAGGTCTCACCATATCACTATCGGATAAAATTTTAGTATATCTGTCTGCCACTAAGCATCGAAGCTCGATCTCCTCAGGGAATATCTCAAACTTTGCAAGAAGAATCGCAGCCTGAATAGTATCTAGCCTGCCGTTTATCCCAACCCTGATATTGTCATACTTATAGGATCCCTTGCCGTGTATGCGAATGGATCGCATCTTTTCTGCCAGGTCAGGGCTATTTGTAAATACCATACCTCCATCACCATACCCGCCTAAAGGCTTTGCAGGGAAGAATGATGTAGCAGCAATATCTGCTAGACTTCCAGCCTTGGCTCCGTCATATTCAGCGCCAAATGCCTGCGCAGCATCCTCTATGACAAAGAGGTTATTATCCGATGCAACGGAATTTATCCTGCTATAATCAGCAGGCTGCCCAAAGATATCTACAGCGATAATTCCTTTAGGCCTCAGATGGTTATAGCCATCAGGCAGCGGATAGATATCCGGCCTCTTTTGTTTCAATGCCTCTACAGCGAGTTCAAGCATGTTTGGGTCTATATTAAATGTGTGTGGATCTATATCTACTAATATTGGGGTGGCACCAAGGAGAGCAATGACCTCTGCAGTGGCTATAAATGTAAATGGGGTTGTAAATATTGCATCTTTAGGCCCCACATCGTAAGCCATAAGGGCCATGAGCAGGGCATCTGTGCCAGATGAACACGCAATAGCATCTTTTACACCTGCATAACCAGCAAGATTTTCTTCTAAGGTTTTTATCTCCGGGCCCATGATATACTGACCATGGGCTAAGACCTTTTTTATGTTGCCTATTATCTTTTCATGGATACGGGCCTGCTGTTTTTTTAAATCAATAAAAGGGATACCCATAATATCTCCTGAAATTTAACAACACCTTGCCAAAAGGTGTGAAACATCTCTTTTAAAAAATCTTTGTGCGTCCACCTTGAAGTATTTGTTCTTATTTAACGTATATATACTCAGGAATCAAGTAAGTTAAAATTTAGCTGCAGGAAAGATCTGAAAGAGTTCTTAAGCTTGACAGATTTGAGTGAGGATTATATTATACCCTCTCATTAAATAAATATTAAATGAGGAGGTAAGATGTTATGATGGAATATCCGTTGTTACTGAGGTCTTTTCTTTTGAGAGCAGCAAAATTTTTCCCAAAAAAGGAACTTGTATCTGTCTACCCTGATGAGACATTCCGTTATACCTATGCAGACTATTTTAAAAGGACATGCCAGCTCGCCCATGCGCTCGAATCATTAGGAGTCAAAAGAGGAGATAGGGTAGCCAGCTTTGCGCTTAACAACCACCGGCATATGGAACTCTATTTCGGTGTTTCTTGTATGGGCTCTGTACTCCATACGGTCAATCCAAGGCTTCCCCTTCACCATATGGCCTATGTGATAAATCATGCCGAGGACAAGGTTATCTTTATAGACGAAGATCTTTTATTCCTGATAGAGGGAATAAAGGATCAACTAAAGACGGTCAAACACTTCGTTATCTTATCTCAAAGTGGCAAGATGCCTGAAACAAGCCTCTCTCCTGTATGTCTATATGATGAGTTGATTTCAGGGTTCCCCGAGGAGTATGATTTTCCCGCAGACCTAGACGAATGGGACCCTGCCTTTATCTGCTATACCTCTGCAACTACCGGTGATCCTAAAGGGGTTGTATACACTCACAGAGGACTTGTATTACACAGCTATGCAGTAGCCGTGACCCTTGGAGGTTCAGAAGACGCTTGCATACTGCATATAGTCCCCATGTTCCACGCAAATGCATGGGGA
>CAZVAH010000036.1:9208-9921 GCA_964625035.1 uncultured Bacteriovoracaceae bacterium
CAATTTCCCGATTGTGCAGGCATACGGCATGACCGAGACCACACCTCTTGCACTTGCAGCTTTGCCAAAAAGCTACATGACTGACTTGCCTTTGGACAAACTTTATGATGTGAGGTCTAGCGCTGGTCTCCTTGCTACGGGGCTTGAGATGAAGATAGTAAACGACAAGGGGGAGGAGGTCAAGGCCGATGGCAAGGAGTGGGGAGAAATCTTGCTAAGGGGTCCATGGATAGCAAAGGAATACTATAAGGATCCTGAGCGGAGTAAGGAGTATTTTGGAGGAGGATGGCTCCACACTGGCGATGTGGGTACCATAAATGAAGAAGGTTATGTAAACCTTGTGGATAGGACAAAGGATCTGGTTAAGAGTGGAGGCGAGTGGATATCTTCAGTTGATCTCGAAAATGCCATTATGGCCCATCCAAAGGTGTTAGAGGCTGCTGTTATAGGGATTCCGCATCCCAAGTGGCAGGAAAGACCAATGGCATGCGTGGTGCCTGTCCAGGGTGAGACTGTTACAGAAGAGGAGTTAAAAGAGTTTTTAAAAGATAAGGTCAAGGCCTCATGGTGGATACCGGATAGATTTGTGGTTATGAACGATATTCCAAAGACCAGTGTTGGTAAATTCAGCAAAAAAGACTTGAGGGAGATGTATGCCGGCGGTAAATTGGAGTAGATAAAAGAGTACTCTTGGTCTCGAGAGCCAGAAAGAT
>CAZVAH010000037.1:0-9799 GCA_964625035.1 uncultured Bacteriovoracaceae bacterium
CTATTGCCTTCTCTACAGAATCAAACCTAAATATTATCACCGCATTCTCACCGCTTCTTTCCACAAAAGCATACATATATTCAACATTTATACCCTCTTTAGCCAATAGATCCAGGATACTATGTAAACCGCCTGGACGATCTGGGACCTCTACCGCAATTACTGTTGTACGGTCTACAGTAAAACCATTTTCTTTAAGTACCTCTTTTGCGCTATCTACTTTGTCCACAATAAGCCTCAAGACGCCAAAGTCCGAGGTGTCAGCTAAAGACAATGCCCTGATATTTATATTGGCATCCTTTAGTACCTTTGTTACATAGGAAAGCCCACCTGGTTTGTTTTCCAAAAATACGGATATCTGCTCCACCTGCATATCCTCACCTCCTTTCTTAGATATCTCTTTTATCTGTAACTCTTTGGGCATTACCTTCAAAGCGCTTTAGAGTATTCGGTTCTACCAACTTCACCTTTGCTGTTACACCCAGATAGTCTTTTATATCCTTTGCAATCCTTCTCTCCATCTCTTGAAGAGCCCTTATCTCATCTGAAAATGCATCCTCACTCACCTCTACTTGGACTTCTAATGTATCCAATGTCCCTTCTCTATCCACTACAAGTTGATAATGAGGCTCATGCCCCCCTATGCCCATAAGTACACTCTCAACCTGAGACGGAAATACATTAACCCCCCTTATGATAAGCATATCATCACTCCTGCCAGATACCCTTGCCATCCTTAAGTATGTCCTGCCGCACTTACATGGCTCTACCATCAACCTTGATATATCCCTTGTACGATATCGAATCAAAGGGAATGCCTCTTTTGTAAGGGTAGTAAAGACCAGCTCTCCTTCCTGCCCATATGGTAAGACCTCCCCTGTCTCAGGATCTATAGTCTCTACGATAAAGTGATCTTCAAATATATGTAAACCATGTCGACCATCAGCACACTCCATTGCCACCCCGGGACCAATTATCTCAGAAAGACCATATATATCCAGTGCCATGATACCTAACTTATCCTCTATCTCCTGCCTCATCTTTTCACTCCATGGTTCTGCACCAAGAACCCCTACCCGCAATCTTAAAGACCTCATATCAATTCCCATCTCTTCACCTTTTTTTGCAAGATAGAGTAAATAAGAGGGAGTACAGCATATAGCTGTTGGACCGAAATCCTGCAAAATCATGATCTGCCTCTTGGTATTCCCACCTGACATAGGGATAACGCTCGCCCCAAGCCTTTCAGCCCCATAATGAACCCCAAGTCCACCGGTAAAAAGTCCATACCCATAGGCATTATGTATGATATCATTCTTTGTGAGCCCTGCCGCAACAAGGGATCTGGCCATGAGTTCTGCCCAGGTCTCGATATCTCTCTTTGTATACCCCACTACCGTAGGCTTGCCTTTGGTCCCTGATGATGCATGAAGCCTTACAATATTACTCATAGGGACTGTAAACAGACCAAATGGGTAGTTATCTCTTAAATCCTGCTTTGTAGTAAATGGAAGGCGTCTAATGTCATCCAACGACTTTATGTTGCCAGGACTTACCCCTGCTTCGCTAAAAGATTTTTTATAGAAACCAACCGTATGATACACACGGCTAGCTACCTGTTCCAATCTCTTTAGCTGTAATGCCTGTAACACTTCTCTAGGGAGTGATTCAAACTCCTCATTAAACAGCATATTAAAACCTCCTCTCAATTGATTTTGGCTGCCCTTCCCGCCTTAAACGCCTGAATATTTACATCCCTTATACGCCCTTTCAGCATAGTATGAAAACATTCTTCCCAGATAGATTCGTCTGGCTCTAATAGTGCTGATAAGACACCAAGCATTATCGTGTTCACAACCCTTGGATCACCTAAGGATCTGGCAATATTATCCCCATCAATAAAGCATACGTGTGGAGTCTTCTCCTTTATAAGATCAGATATATCCGGATATTCATCTACCCCCAAGGCAACCGATGGTGGGGATAGTCTGTATCGATTTATAATAACCCTTGCATCGGGTTTTAAGAAATCCAGATAACGCGCTGTCTCGACCTCTTCGAATGACACAAGAATGTCACAGCCAGCCTTTGAAATAATAGGAGAAAATACCCTGTCAGAAAATCGTATGTGGGACATCACACTGCCTCCCCTCTGTGCCATACCATGGATCTCTGATTTCTTTACATCATACCCATATACCAGCATAACCTGGGCCAATATATCAGATGCGAGTATTATGCCTTGCCCTCCAACACCAGCCATCAATATATTCATACACTTCCTCCAATCGCATCAAAGGCGCATAGATCCCTACACATCCCGCAGCCTGAACAGACCTCTGTAATAAATGCCTTGCCATCTCTGAATTCTATAGCAGGACAACCCAGACCAAGGCACACCTTGCACCCATTACATTTATCAGCATCTATCTTCAAAGGTATGCCAGAGACCTTTCTTGACTTTAATAGGACACACGGTGCGGATGATATAATCACTGCAGGACCTTTATGTTCAAGGGCCTTTTTCACCATTTTGCGAGCATTCTTTAAATCATATGGATCTATGGTCTCTACCCACTCTATCCCGAGTGATCTTACCAATGTCCCCAGGTTTATATCTATTGTATGATCACCTTCCAGAGTTATCCCAGTGCCTGGATGATCCTGCGCACCTGTCATAGCAGTAGTACGGTTGTCCAAGATGACTACCAGGGCAGTACCATTATTATATGCAAGGTTTAAAAGTCCTGTAATGCCTGAGTGAAAAAAGGTTGAATCGCCTATTACCGCTGCAATTTTGGCTTTCCCAGGGCCAAGGGCCTTTGAGATACCATGTGCATGATTTATCCCGGCACCCATACATAAACATGTATCTATAGCCTCTAGAGGTGGTAAAAACCCTAATGTATAGCAACCAATATCTCCTGCAATAAAACACTTGTTTCTCTTGAGTGCCCATAGAATCCCCCTGTGCGGACATCCCGGACACATATTGGGAGGCCTCGCGGGGAGATTATACTGAGCACCTTTTTCATCTTTCGTATTTAATATGGCATTCCTTACTATATCAGGAGTAAGCTCCCCACACAAAGGGATACGATCCTTACCATGACAGGTAATACCAAGGGCCTTAACCTCCTGCTCTATGAATGGATCTAATTCCTCAACAACCCACAGCTCATCTACTTTAGATGCAAACTCCCTTATCATCTTATCAGGCAATGGATATGAAAGCCCTAGCTTTAAGAATGATGCATCTGGTAAGACCTCTTTCGCATACTGATACGCAATACCAGAAGATATAATACCAATGGTTGTATTATTTATCTCCATAACATTGTATTTATGTGTATTTGAAAATACCTTGAGCCTTTGCATTCTCTCCTCTATGATAGGGTGACGTACCCTCGCAATTGCAGGCAGCATCACCCACTGAGCAGAATATTTCTCCAAAGTGGGCGTGGCTGGATCCTTAATATCACCAAGCTCAACAATACATCCGGAATGGGAGATCCTGGTTGTGGTACGTACCATCACAGGCGTACCAAACTCTTCACTGATTTCAAATGCCTCTATGGTAAAATCCTTTGCCTCTTGAGATGATGAGGGCTCCAACATAGGTATCTTTGCAAATCTTGCATAATTTCGATTATCCTGCTCATTCTGGGACGAGAAGAGTTCAGGGTCATCTGTACTCACCAGGATCAACCCTCCCCTTATATAGGTATACGGCAGGGTCAAAAGAGGATCAGCTGCCACGTTTACCCCCACATGCTTCATTGCAGCAATAACCCTGGCCCCTGCATATGAGGCCCCTGCTGCAACTTCAAGGGCAACCTTTTCATTCGGCGTCCATTCAGCATGTATCCTTGGAAACTTCCTTACAATTGTCTCTAAGATCTCTGTGCTAGGTGTGCCAGGATATGCAGTTGCAATATGCACCCCTGCCTCCATTGCCGCTTGAGCTATCGCTTCATTACCGCTTAATATCTTCTTCATATCCACCCCTTAAAAATAAACCATACGCAATAAAAAAAGAGGCCGCAAGCTTTAAGCCCATGGCCTCTTTTGTTTACCCCTTAAGGAGTAAGCCTATGGGCTCACTTGCCTCTTGTAAAAATAAAGATAATTATAACTGAAAAATAAACCATCTATACTCATAACTAGTATAGAATTATTAATACTGAAGCAGATGTCAAGTGTTTTCTGCAGCTTGTCCATTTTTTACAGGGTATTTGCCCTTGGGCAAACACCCTATTTGCACTTGACATCCATACTCTATGTTGTCTAACAAGGCTCAATTGCTAAAAATTGGAGCACAAGATGGATCCGCACACATTAGAGAGGATGAAACAATTATTTAGCCCCAAACACATAGCAGTGGTCGGGGCCTCAGCAAGGAATGCATGGTTCAAATATATTGCGATATACTGTAACCAAGTAGGGTTTAAAGGTGGTATCTACCCTGTTAACCCTAACCATAACGAGATATGTGGTATAAAAACTTGTAAGTCCATATCTAAGCTTCCTTTTGATATCGATTTTGGTGTGGTTATTGTAAATCACAGAGTTGCATTAAATGCTGTCAAAAACCTAAATAAGAGGGGAATAAAAAATATAGTCCTAATATCATCTGGTTATGCGGAAACAGGTCAAGAAGGAAAGGCAAAACAAGACCTGCTCCAAAAATATTGCAAGGAGAATGATATCTTCCTGATTGGACCAAACTGCATTGGATTCATCAATCCAAATAAAAATACCAGTGTGTTTGCAGGTAGAGCTGTAGAAGAAAAAATAATCCCTGGCAAGATCGGTGTAATCGGCCAAAGCGGCGCAGGAAGCGAATTGATTGCAAACGCACTCTTAAGAAAATCCCTGGGGATTTCTCTGTATGTTTCTACCGGTAATGAGGCTGTTCTCACTATAGAAGATTTTATGGAATATCTGATCCTTGATAGCACCACAGAGGTAATAACCGGTTTTATAGAAGGTTTCAGGGATATACCTAGATTAAAAAGATTGGCACTCATGGCAGCCCAGAGAAAAATTCCCCTCATCTTTATAAAGGTAGGCCGATCTAAAGAAGGCGTGAGAGTAGCAGAGTCCCACACAGGGGCGCTTACAGGAAATGATATGGTGATAGACGGATTCTTCAAACAGTTTGGGATCATACGTGTGGATACTATAGAAGAGCTTGTAGACACAGCAGGCATCTTTACACACTGTCCTATACCAAAAGGAGATGGCCTTGGAATATATACGATTTCAGGTGGTATGTGTGGCCTTTTTGCTGATCTGTGCTCAAAATACAAAATTAAACTCCCATCTCTTGCCAACGAAACCGTGACAAAGCTTAGATCTATCTTGCCTGAGTTTGCTATCCCTGATAATCCATTGGATATAACGGGGGCAGGTCCTCAAACAAGGATTGATGAGGCAGTAGAAATATTCATACGGGATAAAAACATCGATATAATCTCACCACTGTGTATCCCACCAAAGGATAGTAACGATACATTTGCAAATAATATTAATAAGTTATTCATAGATAATCATAATAGATCAGCCAAACCTATGGTCCCAAATACCTTTACGGAGACGAGTGACTATGCCCGAAATTATTTTAAAGAGAACAACATATATTATATAGAGCAACCAGAAGAAAAGTTTAAGGCTATTTCGCATCTTATAACTTATGGAAAATTTTTGAGAAGATTAAATAACCGGCAAAAAGGAAGGGGGTAGATCATGTTTTCTAAAAGCGTGCTTGACCAGATAGGTAATACTCCTATTGTATGTCTTAAGACAATGACCGGGGCAAATATATTTGCCAAAGCAGAACACCTCAATCCAGGTGGAAGTATAAAAGATAGAGTAGCCCAATTCATGTTAGAAGAGGCGATAAGAAGCGGCAAAATAAAACCCGGTGATACAATAGTGGAGCCCTCCTCGGGAAATACCGGCATAGGGTTTGCCCTCGTTGGTGGCCTCTTAGGCTTCAAGGTAATCGTTGTAATGCCAGAAAATACGAGTGAAGAAAGGAAAAAGATCATAAAGGCCTTTGGAGGAGATATTATATTGACACCAGCTAAGAAAAGCCTTGAAGGCGCTGTTGAGAAGGTAAGAGAGATGCAAAAGGGCAATAATAATATTTATGTCCCCCAACAGTTTGAAAATCCGGATAATCCACTCACACACTATCTTACAACCGGCCCGGAAATATGGACTCAACTAGACCACCACGTTGATATATTTGTGTCAGGGCTAGGTAGTGGCGGAACACTTGGAGGCGTAGGCAAATTCTTGAAAGAGCGGGATAGTAAAACCACTCTTGTTGCTGTTGAACCAAAAAATGTATCTGCACTCTTGGGTCATGAGCCAGGTCTGCATCGTATAGAGGGTATTGGAGATGGTTTTATACCCTCTGTATTAGATACATCCCTTGTCGATGAGGTGATTGAGGTTACGGACGAAGATGCGATTGACACATGCAGGAGGTTAGCAAAAGAGACAGGGCTATTAGTAGGCACATCCTCAGGTGCAAATGTATGGGCATGTATAGAGATGGCAAAAAAACATGGCAAAGAAAAGATTATAGCAACCGTGCTGCCTGACAGGGCAGAAAGATACTTCAGCACCGCTCTGATATAATTAAAAATGATTAAAAAGTAAAAAGCAGGGAAAGAAATTACCTAAAGAGTGAAATATTTTTCTCATATATAATGCCGTAGCATTATCTTATGACTAATATACAACAAAATCAGCTACTTGCCATTCATAACTTCTGGCATTTTAGTTGCATTGAGCACACTATTGCAAAAAGTAAAGATTGTGAGGGGACTAATTTCATGAATAGACGGTATTTTATCTATATAATAATCTTTATATCCTTATCTATCATGCTTATGGGAATGAATGTGTGTCAACCCGACATTAAGTTAGTCACCAATAATGAAAATGCAGAGGCTAGGGTGACAGTAACACTCTTCACCATAAATGGTATACCTGTACCATTATATTATTATATCCCTGATGAAGTTAATGGTTATGTATTTGAAGAAAGTAATGGGCTTTATGTAGCAACCATACCTGATGCCTACCCTGGTGAATATGAAGTAACCTTTGAGAATTTCGGTGATGGGACTACACCGCATGTTCCCATTACGTTTATGGGCACAGGCGGCCAGGTTATAGAGATATATTCACCATACAGATATGCGGATGCATGGCCACCACTTGCAGTCTGGGCACTTGATGAAGATGGGCTCAACTATGCCGAGGATGCAATTGGATCTGATATATATGCCCTTCAATACGATACAGGCGGCATAGAGTGGACAGAACCTTATCCAAAAAGTGCTTACCAGTCTAATGAGAGGGACCACTGGGCCATGAAACTTCTTGAGGTAGCTACTACTACCGGCCCTCCTCATGCAACGCTGGATTTTACTGATGCTGCCGAAGGCATCACAATAGAGCTGTGGGTCAATGTGGAGGACCTTGGAAACACGCCTCCCCTATTCCAGGTGGGGGAAAATATACGTGCTGATATAGGTATTAATGGTGTTCTTGCCTTTACAGTAGGCACAACAGGTATACCGTCTGAACAGAGAATCTCATCGAAGAAATGGTGGCACACGTGCTTTGTGTACGATAATGATAACATGAAGATATATCTGGATGGTCGGGAAGTCGCATCAGCCGGCGGCGAGATACCGATACCTCAGGATATGACCCCTTTAGGTGCTACCAACATATATGTGGGCGGTGACAGCGCTGGTTCAGGCAAATTTCTCAGCATAGATGAGGTGAGGATCTTCGATTATGCAAGCTGGCCAATAGACATCAGCCACGACGCAATGATTGTGCCCTTTGATACAGACAAAGATGGTATAGCCAATAATATAGACAACTGTCCCAATTTACCTAATACAGATCAGAAGGATAACGACGGCGAGGGTATGGGAGATGTATGTGATCCGGATGATGATAATGACTTTATACCAGATGAAGAAGATAATTGTCCGTTCATATGGAATGTATATCAAGAAGATGCAGATGTAGACGGTGTAGGGGATGTGTGCGACAACTGCCTGGACACCCCTAATCCTAACCAGATGGACTCTGACAAGGATGGTTTTGGTGATGCATGTGACAACTGTCCTGGTTCATGGAATCCAGATCAAAGAGATTCTGATGGTGACGGCATTGGAGATGCATGCGACCCTGACCAGTAAGGCACTAATGCCAAGTAATAAAGATATAAAAAGGAAAAAATTTGCCTAAAAAAGGCAACCGTTTTCTCACACACAGAGTTTTCCTTTACCCTGCAATAAATTTGTATGGTTATATCAATAGGTTATAACACACGCTGCTTGGCATCTTAATTGCTACGTCTCTATTTATAAAAAGATTTGAAGGTAACTAAACCCAATTAAATACTTAGTCCATTTTTATAACCTTGGGGAGGGCATTCAAAGCCCTTCCCTTTTATTTTTTCCATTTATATGAAAATGTCATATTTTTATTATTCGTTGTGGCTGATCCCATATCCCTACATCACGTCCTAAATCAGCATATGATCTTGCCTTCCCACAAATCACGCAGGAAGTTTCTATATGGCATTATCCGTATCTGCCCATGAACTCTCTCTCCCCTCTCATTGCATACAACATAAGCCTTTCTCGGTGAATATTCCTCTATGAAGGCGTTCAGGGGCCGCAAGTCCCTTTTGTCGATTCGTGTCGCGCCCTTCACTTCAATGGCCACCTCGCCCCCACCCAGCACAAAGCCGATTTCCAGACCTGACTTTGTCCTCCAGAAATTGATTTCATAATCCAATTCATTGTAGGAGTTGTAAGCTTCCATCTCCATAAATATGAAATGTTCAAATGCTTTTCCGAACAGTTCGCCTTTCTCTTCCTCCAGGTATCGCTTCGTTATGGCGCCGGCAACGCCCACGTCGAACAAATAGAATTTTGCCGCCCTGCTGATGACTTGCCTGCTTTGCCTCCTCTTGAAGGGCTCTACCATGGTTCCCATAAGCGTATCCACGAGGATCTGGTAGTACTCTTTTACAGTCTTGGAATCTACTCCACACTCACGCGCGATGTTTAAGTAGTTCGTAAGCTCGCCGTGAGAATATCCCATGGCATCAAAGAAACGGGAAAAAGCAGGGATGTTCCGGGTCAATCCTTCAGCAAAGACTTCTTCTTTTAAGTAATCTTGAGTATAGGCACGCAAAGACTTCTTATAGCCTTTCTGCAGATAATGATCCGGTATCATGCCGCGATTCAAGATTCTCAACAGATTCCAGTTCTCCAATTCAGCCGTGACAAACGGGAACATTTCATAACGCCATGCCCGGCCACCGAGCAGGTTAGCCTTTCCTCTCTTCAGCTTCCGTGCACTTGATCCGCATAGTATGAAACGCAATCCCTTATTCTCTATCAGCCAGTGCACCTCGTCCAGGATTTGCGGGACCTTCTGCACTTCATCCAGTATCACCGGATAGCTCAAGGCATCGCCATCCTTTGCCAGCAATTGTTCGCGCAATAGCGAGGGGTTCTTGGAGAACTCAAGAAACAGATCGGTTTGAAGAAAATCATACACCAGACTGTGGGGAAATCTCGCTTTCAGATAAGTCGTTTTACCTGTTTTCCTTGGTCCCCATAAAAACGCAGACTGCCTTGGCGGAAGATCAATATTCAGTATCCTCTCGATATCTTGCATTTTCGTATATCCAGGAAAGGGGCCAGTCGTTGACTGTTGACTAAAGGTTGTGAGCATGGTATCAGTA
>CAZVAH010000038.1:0-9617 GCA_964625035.1 uncultured Bacteriovoracaceae bacterium
GGGAAAAAGATACCTCTTTTGTATCCAGAACACGCCTGGAGTCCACGAAGTACGCACCCAGAAAGATCGTGGTCTTAAGGGCTGTCACCATAAACCCACTTACAGAAGAAGACATGTTAAAAAAGATATTAAATGAACACAGGTGCATGGGTAAAAAGATATGGCAAGATATGAATTGGTCATATAAAAAAGGCGCAAGACTAATGGCCAAAGGCTAGAAAATCACCTGCGCTCAGACTCTACTTTTAGCACCCCGATCTTTACTATATGAACATCCATGCCTGCGAAGCAAGCACATCCTCCAAAGGTGGAAAGGTTGAAAATGGGAGGTAGATTCAAAAACAAGACCTTATTCACCACAGAGATCACCGAGAACAAAAAAGATTGATCCCTAAAGAGAGTTCGGAAGTTGCCTTATGTAAGGTTTCTTTTATACCTATTGCCACCCTTGCGCCCCTATAGGGAGTTGGTTCATGGTTTTGATCTGCTGGTATCTCCCGGCAAATCAAAAAGACAAGTGCTCTGTGGTCTCTGCGGTGAACAATAAGCCTAAACAAATGCCCATAACATAAATTCTCTTTCTATCGAACTTTGGAGCAAGATAAAAATAAATTTAATATATTAGAGCAATATGATAATCATAACCAATGGACGTTATAAAATCCAGGTTCGAGGAATACATATGGAATTTAGTGCAATACAAGAATGTGAGAAGTGTATATAAACTCACCAAAGATGATAGACCTAGCCTGTATATAAAGATATACCACCCAACATCCCTATTCCAGCGATTAAGAAATTTGATCTATCCAAAGACCTTAAAAGAGGCCCGCATGCTGGAAAAATTAAAAAAATCAGGGATTATGGTGCCAGATGTAGTAGATCAAATAAGGCATAGGCATGTATCTGCTCTCGTCACCAAGGCTATCAGCCCATCTAAATCCCTTCTTGACATCCCTCATACGGAACAAACCAATATCATGCTCGATATGGCATATTCACTTTTGGAAAAAGGATTCTATTACAAAGATCTCCATGCAGGTAATCTCATACTGGATGGATCTCAAAGACCTATCCTGGTAGATGCCTATGAGATAGTGTCCAAACACAGCATTAAAAATCATGATATTATAAGATTGTTTGCCCAGGTAGTAAGCGCATATAATATATCACCTGATATCCTCACAAACTATGTCCGAAGACTATCATCTCATGAAAAATCCGATAAGATTGCAACAATAATAAAGGAGAAGGCATTATCGAATAAAAGACGGAGAGTAAAGAGGCTTACCAGGAGAACCCTGAGGCAGGGAAGCTTTTCCGAAGAGATTTCCACAGACACATACAGGGCATATATCCATGAAGGCAATCATATAGATTTAGATGACCTCATTTCCAGGCATAGACAGAATATATTGAATAATACAAACATCCTTAAATATCAGGACAAAACACAACTAAGCATTGTAGATAATTACTGCGTAAAATCATACAAAAAACCAAGACTAATAGCCAAGCCGTATGCCCTTAGGGGATGGAAAGGTCTATTGACACTGCATTTTAATAATATCTCGGTCCCATCACCTGGAGCAGTCGTAATATTTAAAGACAGATCCAGCGTTCTTATTACTAAAGTGATCGCCGAACCCAACATCGACAGGGTCTTATACCACGAATATGCACATATGGATTTCAAACAAAAGATTGATATTGCCAGGACATTAGGAAAACTTATCGGGTATATGCATACTATCAATATCTACCATGCCGACCTCAAGGCATGTAACATTAAACTCTCACAACCTTCCATGGATTTTCTGTTCCTGGATACCGACAGGGTTATACAGTCAAGGCATATATCAAAGAGCAGACGTCTTAAAAACCTGGTCCAACTAAACACCAGTATACCCACTCACGTTTCTCTGGGTGTAAGGATGACCTTCATAAAGGCATATACAAAAATGACTGGTGATGACCCGAAGGATCTCTTTAGAAAAATATGGGGATTATCCTCTACCCAAAATGTGGTCTATTGCACAGATTCTGGAGACAGGGTTGAATCGTGGCAATCAAATGGACAACCATAGATCGAATTTTTGAAGCAGTAAGCTAGGTAATTTTTTCTAGAGTGTTTTTTAAAATTGTAGCAATATATAAGCCGAAAATGGTAAGAATTTGAAAAGGGGAATTGGCTATATCTTTATTAGGAAATTTTTACAAGGAACTTGTCTATCTGCTAATATCTAAAGATATTAACACGCGTCATGTTTTGCGATCTGCAAATCGTTACTTAGATCTATTTTATTTGAGAGATATATTAAATAAATTAAAAATAAATGTTGTCTTCGACGTCGGCGCAAACAATGGACAGTTTGTGAAAAAATTAAGAAGATTGGGATATTACAAACATATTATATCCTTTGAACCAATCCGGGATGAATTTATATCTTTATCTGATGAATTTAAGGGGGATTTATCCTGGAAAGGATTTAACATTACACTCGGCAACAAGAATACAACTGAGCCTTTAAATGTCTCTGAATCTTCAGACTTCAGTTCATTTCTAACGCCGAAAAATACGGGAAGATTCGCTAAATATGCCAAGATCAGGCGGCAAGATCAAGTCAAAATCAAACGGCTAGATTCAATCTTTGATGACCTTTTAGGGCATATTGAAAACCCTCGAGTCTTTTTGAAAACAGATACTCAGGGGTATGATTCAGATGTGCTCAAGGGGGCTGAAGGATGTATTGAAAACATCTTGGGGTTGCAATCAGAGATTGCTGTGCAAAGTGTTTACGAAAACATGCCCCACTACTTAGAGTCTCTAGCCTTTTATCATTCGCTGGGGTTTGATCTGATAAATCTTTCAACGGTATCGCGCGGCAAATATAACAATATAATTGAATATGATTGTTTAATGGCCCGGTTGAACAACATAGAGTAATCACTTTATGACCTTTACCTATCCAATACCATAAGGTAATTGAGGAAACTGTCAGACTGACACATGGGTAGGCAAAAAAGGTTTATGGTAAATGACATGTTTTTAGACCTCAATAAATCCTCAAAGACAGCCGCCTGTAGCATCTTAGTGGCGACATACAACCGCCCTGCTTTTCTCGAACTGCTCTTGATGGGGCTC
Organism: uncultured Bacteriovoracaceae bacterium; assembly: GCA_964625035.1. Lineage (GTDB taxonomy): Bacteria > Desulfobacterota > Desulfomonilia > UBA1062 > UBA1062 > JAGGYK01. Next base: position 3,146 of record CAZVAH010000038.1, read on the forward strand.
TCTGTACAGACGGTAAAAAGATTTGAGGTTGTGGTCTGTGATGATGGATCTACCCCCGAAACTCTTGACATGGTAGAAGCTATTGCTCCCAATCTGCACTTCGGTCTTCGCTATGTGTGGCACGAAGACAAAGGATTCAGAAAAGCGCGAATTCTTAATAAAGGAATCATTGCTTCCTGTTCTGATTACCTGATATTTATTGATGATGACTGTGTACCCCATAAAAGGTTCATAGAAGGCCATTTAAAAAGGAGAAAACAGAACTCCTTGGTGTTTGGAAAACTTGTCAGAATTGATCCTACCTTAAGTTCGACCATCTCACCCGAGATGATCGTTAGGGGGGATTTGCATAACTCCCCATTCTTCACTGCATCCAAAAAGCTCAAGTTAATAAGCGCCTGGATCAGATTCTACAGACACCTTTTCCAAAACAAACCCCTAAGACCAAAGCTGTATGGCGCTAAATTTGCCGTGGATAAGGCATCTTTGTACAGGGTAAATGGATTTAACGAAGGCTTTGAAGGATGGGACTATGAAGACAATGAATTACGGATGAGATTGGTAAACAACGACATACGGATGAAAGAAGCTATTCTCTGCGCAATTGTTTTTCATCTCGACACCATAAGGGATGGTCGATATACAACGGGAAAAAGTAACAAAGATCTCTTCTTACAAACAAAGAATGCTTCCTGGGCTGAATCAGGGTTAACTAATCACAGCTAAGTAATCAAGAAAATTTAATTATTTGGGTATTTAAATACAACGGAAACCGTCAGGGTATATGGGTAACACTCGCTACTACGGCAAATTGCCGATATTTTATATCCTCAATTTTACCGAACATCATGAAATTTAATATTTTGCATGTATTTGATGATGTGGGATGTATGCCTTGTATATAAACTACTCTCCATCCACTCTCTTCAAGGGTTTTTATAATGCTTTTACGGGTAAAAAATCGGAGATGCGTCTTGTCCAATACCCCGGAATCCTTGTATTCCCAATCTCCATACAACAGTAGATTCTTCACAACCCTATAATATCTTACGTTGGGAATGGATGTTACCAAGACACCTTCTGCGGTTACATATCTCTTTAAGTCATCTAATAGAGTATAGGGGTCCACAAGATGCTCCAAGATATCGTTACAAACAATGCAATCAAAATATCTTCCAGGCAGATCCCTGAGTCGCTCGCCCACGTCTCCAATGATCACCTTGTCTAGTATTGTTGACGCCTTCTGAGCCTGTCCTTCAACAATTTCAATGCCCCAGATTTCACAACACTGTCTCTTTTTGATCTCAAGCCCAAATGTTCCGGCACCGCATCCAATCTCAAGGATCCTCTCTGAACTGAGAGGAATAAAAGGAAGCATCTCTGCACGGGAGCTCTCATAATACTCTTTTCCAAAAGATGGTCTTATAGACATGTATCAATCCTTCCGGACATCCATTCTGTATGCCAGAGCCCTTATTAAATATTTGATTGTTTTATATCGCCACGGTAATCTTATCCATGATGCTTGAAGATATCTGACCGCATCCCTTTGGTTTTTATTCTCCAGAGAAATGATCCCCATATCTCTTAATGCCTTTGCGCTCTGGGTATTATATATCCACCACCAAAAGGGAGTTCTTTCCTTTAGCCATAGAAGATATCTATTATAGAGTTCTAACTCGACGAAAGGCATTTTAGATGCCCATAACTTACTTGTATTCTTGTCATGCCATCTATACTCAGTTAATGGTTCTTCTATAAATCCTACCAACCCATGGTAAGAAACCCTTATAAAGAAATCGTGATCTTCACATATGGGTAAGGACTCATCAAACAGACCTGTAGTATCAAATACGCTCCGTCGTACAAGTGCCGAATCTGGGGTTATGTAATTACTTTTATATATGTCAGTAAATATATCGCCTTTTGTCTTTCTCTTCATATGTCTGGATGATATCCTTCTAGCAGGTTCATCTGATCCAAATCTTTCTTCAGGTGTAAAAACCAAAGAATATTCAGGATGATTATTCAGAAAGGCTACCTGACTTTCTATTTTATGAGACTTGAAGAGATCATCTTGATCCAATAATGCAATGAAATCTCCTTTTGCCTTTTTTATTCCAACGTTTCTCGCAGCAGATATTCCCCTGTTTTTTTGTCTAATCATTTGTACAGGGAATTTTTCTACGATATCCGGTCCTTTATCCCTGGATCCATCATCTATCACAATTACTTCAATCCAAGGGTATGTCTGATTTAATGCTGATTGAAGAGTCTCAGCTATAAACATTTCTCCATTGTACAATGGAATAATAATACTTACCAGTGATGCCACTTATATCTTCTCCTTTGCATACAGAATCGCATATAATACCCCCACCAAGTCAAGACGTTTTTTAAGGTATTTCTATAATGTAGGGTGACCCCATCCGCAGCGAGTAAGGCTGTTATATGTGAAGAGGCTATAGTTCGGGAAAAAGGGAATGAGCAGCTCCTTATCAAATGTTAATATTTCACGAACGTTCCCTTCGCCCCGCCTTCACCCGTTGTCAGAATTGATGCTATTCGGGGCGTGATTGTTGTTGCACCTTTTCAGCCCAGATTTTAAGTCGATGCCCCTTGGATGTCTGGCGAACAAATATGTCTAGACACCTTTCAATCTCCCTGATTCCTTTGCCGAGAAGGCGTTGCATAGGGGCAGAGGGTCTGTAGCCGTGATTTTTAGGGGTCATATGAAGGCCCTTGGTTTTCAATCGGATTATTTGAAAACCAGTCTCCTCCAACAAGCGCGTTAGCGTTTTGGGGCTAAACAAGTATATGTGATCATCACCTCCAATATACTGCCAAGCAGAACCGCATAAGGTCACAGAGTAAGAATCGAAGTTGGGTGTTGAGATAACAAAAAGCCCCCCGGGCCTCAGGATATGATGAACCGCTTCCACCAGTTTTCTAGGACTGGACACGTGTTCTATGACATTATTAAGACGGACGACGTCAAACAGATTGTTTTCATAGGGATCTTCTTCCAGGATCGTAGTTTTGACAGGGAAAAATTGTTGCACATATGCTGCAGCCTGGGGAGCAATCTCAATTCCAGCTGGATGGGTCCAGCACTTTTCTGATGCAGCTTTCAGAAAGCCCCCAAATCCACATCCGATATCAAGTATATAACCGGTTTTATTATAAACCTGGTAGGTGTCCGCTTCAGCAAGCAGCCGCTTTTTTCTCCGACCGCTGTATTCCTGAGATGCAATCTCTTCAAAAGAGCCTAGACATAATGGCTTCCAGTTGTCATAAAAGGTTTTCTGTTGACCAGCAGTCTCTCTCAGGCGGGGGGTTACATACACCATTCCACACCGAGAGCAACGCACATGTCTGAATGTATTTTTCACGAATAGAAATTCAGGATCGTCCTCTCCACAGAGATCACAAGGTACGTGAATTCGTTCATGCTCGGTGTTGCATACAGAATCGTTTACTCCACCCATATTTTCACTCCTTTAAATTACACTATCTTTAGAGCCACTTGCAAAATCCCCAATCGTGCTGAGTAAAAAATACACCATAGGGTAAGAAACTTCAAGAAATAATACTGATAGTCGCTATTTCTAATGTAAATGCCTCTCAAACCTTAAAAGTCTTCTGCGGCAATTTCCTATCTGAAAACCAAAAAACACTCTCACTGGTTTATTAAGACTAAATGGTAAAATTTGTATGCCTGTCCCTTTTACATGGAAATTCCATGAATCCCCTTCTAACTATTAGTTTAAAAAAAACAACTGAGAAGAAATCAAAGGGGTTGTTTCACCTTGCCCCTCTCAAAGATATGAGTTGTGGCTATGTTCACCAAGAGGAGATATAGCGTTTTTCCTGCTCTGGCAAGCCCTCATGGGTACAAACCCAAAATATCACGTCACAGCCAAACTCATGTACGGAGTCGGGTTGGTGAAATGTCATCTCATGCCTTCAAGAGTAATCCAATCCTTGATGCATTAATTTCCTTTGTATAGCCACCCTCAAGTGCCTTTCTTCCAGCTAGACCCATTTTTTGCCTTAAAGCAGCATCTTCTATAAGTACAGAAAGGCCCTTGATCCAGTCCTCTTCCGTTTTCGCCCAAAAGCCACTCACTCCATCTGACACCACATCTCTGTTGATCCCTACAGGTGTGCATACTGCAGGCACACCAACGCCATAATACTGCAGAATTTTAAGACCGCACTTACCCCAGGACCACAGATCATCCAGTAGCGGCATTACCCCGATATCTATATCCTTCAATTCTTCGATCTCTGTATCGCTTGACCAATATACCTTCCTGACAGGTATATACTCACAGTCAAAAAACGTATCACAAATGATCTTGAACTCTACCCTGCCAGGGAATCTCCTTCCGATCTCCTCCCAAATGGCTTTCAACCCCTTGAGGTAATGTATGCTCCCGTGGTCACCTATCCATCCGATTGTAATCTTATCCTTTTTTATTGAATAATCCTTTATAGTGTATCGTCCCATCTCTATGGACGTAGGTATCAATACAACATTATTGTTAAACGCTACTGCCTTTTCTTTAAGAAAAAGATTGCCGGCAATTACCAGGTCACTTAAGCGCACCATATTAGCAAATCTTCTCTGTCTAGTCCTGGAGTATGGTGATCTTTCAAGGGAATTTCTGTACATTACTGCATCATCTAAATCATAAATGATCCTATTTGCCCTTCTTCTGAATAAGGAAAGAAAAGGAAAGTGAAACCTCTTTCTCTGTACAAAGACACTATCATACTTGGGTAATATCCTATAGAGTTCTGCATATTGCCTTGTCGTATCTGGAAATTCTATTACATCGCATTGGATGTCATTTTCCTCTAGGTATGGTATGTATTGCAATACCCGATATCGGCTTGCAGCGATATCAAAACCCTGTATAAGAAAAAGACACCTAATCTTCTGTATCACCCCATCACCCTTGCTATCTCGGCAAACACACCCTCATGATTTTTAAATGTTATAGCAGGTACTCCTTTAAAGCCACGTAAATATGCCTGTCTCATAGCAGATGCCAGTACATCCGGATCACCAGATGACACCACATAGCCGTTTTCCTCAGTGACGTACATGCTAGCACCATTTGCCTTAGTCGTGATGACAGGTATCCCTGATGCCAGGGCCTCCAATACTACCAAGGAACAGGCATCGTAATATGTGGGATGAATAAGGCAATCACAACAAGGATATATACGCTCGATGTCATCTGCCCTTCCTCCGAAAATGACCTTGTCGCTTAGAGCTGTCTTTTTGACCTTTACCTTTGACCAGGACGAATCTGGACCTATAATCAACACCTTAAATGGGAGATTATGTAAGTTTTTTATGGCATCTAAAAGAATATTAAACCCCTTTAACTTTAGATTGTTTGCAACAAAAAGGAATACAAAGTCGTCCTCATTCAAGCCGTATCGAGCCCTGATTTCCCTTCTATATTTTTTATTTTCAGGGGAAAATCTCTTTGTATCTATACCATTTGGAATAAGGTGAATCTTGTCTGAAGGATAATCAAACCTATTCATAATATCATTTCTTACCATCTCTGAGATCGCTATCACCTCCGGTTTTGTAATCTTAAATATCCACCACTCAAGGCCTCGCTGGACCATGTCCTTTAAACTAAAGCGCCTGAGAAGGCTTATAATCTTTCTGAATTCTGGAGGATATCTCAATATATCTCTTTCAAACCAGGCCCTGTGCAGTCCGCCATGAGGTTGATAGATATCCATGTAAAAGGTATTGCCTACACAAAAGTTTATATCTGTACTTAATCTCTTTACCTTAAAATAGTGTAAGATAGCAAAACTCAAATGCCTCAATCCCTGTGGAAATTTTATCGGATGGATGAAATTAATGTGTATGGATGGTAGATCTGGTACCAATCCCTTCATACAGATAATCTCTACCTCATGGCCATTTACCCCCAGATAATGCGCCAGATCCCAACAATATCTCTCTGCCCCGCCCACACCAAGGTCAAATTTTTCTATAGCGATACTTATTCTCACCCGTAAAACTCCATTACGGCATTTATCACATACTCCACTTCTTTATCTTTTAGCCATGGATGCATGGGCAAACTAAGGATCTGGGTAGCCCTTAATTCCGTATTCTTAAGGGTGGATAAAACCCTGTCCCCGGCAAACACGGGTTGCCTGTGTAATGGTACAGGGTAACGAATAAGCGTCTCCACCCCTTTTTCATCCAGATATTCTTTGAGCTCATCCCTTTTATCCACTGCAACCACATATAGATGATATGCATGAGTTGAACCCTTATCCGGTTTTAATTTGATATGGTTGATATTATCAAATGCGGCATTATAAGTACCTGCTATTTCTTGTTTCTTCTCTATCCAGTCTCCAAGGTATCTCAACTTCACCCTCAAGATTGCCGCCTTACTCTCATCCAACCTGGAATTATACCCGA
>CAZVAH010000039.1:0-9607 GCA_964625035.1 uncultured Bacteriovoracaceae bacterium
AATTAATATAACTACTGAAATGCCCAGGCAAAAGGCAAACGCAGTTATCTTTAGAGATCTCTGAGACCTTATAATTCCTACCAATCCTATGAGGATGCTTACATAAGGCAGATAGGAAAGGGTCGACTCAAGGAAATCTGGCAATCCATCGCCGATCAAGTATACAATGTAACATAGTCCTATTGTAGTCGAGCTAATAGCTACAAGGGCATAAGAAGAGGCCCTCAAGATGGCCTTTCTTATTACACTGCCTATATAATCTTCAGTGTATTTCCTTAGATGATTACTGTGTAAAAATCTCTCATTAGATCTTCTTATGCGGGAATCTAGTATTCTGCCCAATATAGCAGTTGGGATACTCACAACTAAAGCCAGACCTGCTGCGGAAGGTGTAGGCATAAACATGGTAGCAGTGCATGCCACAGGGATTGCAACTATAGCACAAAAGGAATTATCCTGGGGTATATGTGCCCCTACAGGCGGAGCATTAAGCCATAACAATTCCAGGCTCACCCCCACCAAAAGGCCTGTGGCTATATCTTTCATGATAAAACCTAATATGCATCCAATAATTACAGGGCGAGATACCATGAGCTGAAACAAAAAGGTCCTATCAAGCCATAATATAGATCCTATTATGATACTTATAATAATAGATGTGATCATATGTCTACCATCTCTATTATAGTACTTAGATCTATATCCCTCTCCCTTGGAACAGATTGTAAACTTATGGATACCCCATCTTCTATAAACGTCTTCAAGATATTTATATCCTCATGATCGACCCAGACTGAAAAAGACAGCTGCTTACATCCATCTTGCATCTTTAGGTTTCCAATATTGAGTTTTGTAAAAGTAGCACCTTTTTGGTATATCTTGTATGCATCCTTGATAGAAGATACAATAACTAGCGTCCTCTTGCCTTTAAATAGAGGGTCATCTGTCAAGGTAGGCGTCTTTTCTATCGAGATTATCTTAAAAGTGATCCTGTCAGGTATTGCCATGGACATAATAGCCCTTTGGAAATCGTCTGAGGCTAAATAGTCGTTTGCTACTATCACACCTTGGGCATTTAGATAGGGTATCCAAGATTCAAGGATTTGACCATGAATAAATCTATCATCTACCCTGACCAAACTAAGGTTCATGACTTATTCAAATTTGTGGCCAAGACTTCTGAGGCAATATGGATATTTTTACACCCATTATCCTTTAATAGATGAACCATCTCTCCGATCTTGTTGCCTTCTCTTTTTGTGAGGGCATTTATAACCATAGGGAGGTTTACACCAGTCACAACTTCAAGCTTGTCATGTTCTAAGAAAGAGAGACTAATATTTGATGGAGTCCCTCCAAACATATCTGTTAAGATAATAACACCATCGCCATCATCTACATCCTTAATAGATGCCTTCAACATTTTTCTGAGTGTATCTACACTATTCTCTTGAGCGAACGAACAGGACTTCAATTGATTGCTTGGGCCCACTATCATCTCCGCAGCCTCCATAAAAGCCTGTGCAAGTCTTCCGTGAGCAACTATTACTATACCAACCATATCCCTACACCCCCTTAATCCAGATCCCTATGTGTGATCCCACAATTAAAACCTTCGTTTTCTATTACTTCCTTGATCTCTTCTGCCACAGCTACTGATCTATGTCTACCCCCTGTACACCCAACAGCAATATTTAAGTATGTCCTTCCTTCTTTCTTGCAAAGCGGCAATATATATCTTATCAGATCCTTCCATTTGTTCATAAATTCAACATAACTAGCGGAGGATCTCAAGAATTTTTTTACCTCACTATCACTTCCTGTCTTATCTTTCAGGCCCTCAATAAAATATGGATTTGGTAAAAATCTTACATCCATAATAATATCAGCATCCATTGGTAGCCCTGCCTTAAACCCAAAGGAACTCACCTGTATATACATGTCCCTGGACTTATCAACATGTGAGACTATATCAGATATCCTTGATGCCAAATCATGCACATTCATATCTGTTGTATCAATGATATAATCTGCTTGGGCCCGCACCTGTGCCATTATAGACACCTCTTTTTCTATCGCATCTACCAAACCAGGATATGAATCGCTTAAAGGATGCCTTCGTCTGGATTCCTTAAACCGATTTAGAATGGTCTCTCCTTTGGCTTCTAAGAATATCAGTCTGAATGAGCTGGCCAAATCACGTAACATATTAAAGGCGCCAGGTGCCTTTTCCACAAAGGAAAAGGCCTCTCCTCTCACATCCATACCGAGGCAAATTTTTGTCATATTTAAAGAGGCAAAGTCATATACTTCAATAAATTTCATAAGCAAATCTATTGGGATATTGTCCATGCAAAAAAAACCTGCATCTTCGATAGCCTTGAGGGCAGTGCTCTTGCCTGAGCCTGAAAGGCCTGTCACTATTATCACTAAGGGATGTTTCATAGTCTGCACCTATTTAGCGTAAACCTAATATATGTTACTCACTGCCAGACTCTTTTATCTTTCTTATAGCACAGTAATCTCCACACATTGTACACTCTTTGTGGGTGCCTATCTCGCTGGCCTCCCTGTATGCTTTTGCCTTAGCAGGATTTATCGACATCTCTATCTGAGTCTTCCAATCCAGGTCTTTTCTTGCCTTTGACATCTTTTTGTCCATTTCTACAGCATAGCTCATGCCCTTAGCAAGATCAGCTGCATGAGCAGCGATCCTGGATGCAATAACCCCTTCAATAACATCATCAACGGTGGGCAGTCTCAGGTGCTCTGATGGCGTTACATAACATAAGAAATCAGCCCCATAATATGCTGCCAGGGTGCCACCTATAGCCCCTGCAATATGATCATAACCAGATGCAATATCAGTGACTAAAGGGCCTAATACATAAAAAGGTGCATTATTAGTTAATGCCTTCTGCAACTCTATATTTTCCTGTATCATATTAATGGGGATGTGTCCGGGGCCTTCTATCATTACCTGCACACCCTTATCCCATGCCCTCTGACAAAGCTCTCCAAGGCTGATAAGTTCTGTTATCTGTGCCCTGTCAGTGGCATCTGCTATCGCACCTGGCCGCATCCCGTCACCCAAGGAGATCGTTACATCGTATGAAGCAAGTATGTCTAATATATCATCGTAAAACTCATAAAGTGGAGATTGTCTTTTGTTCTTGCGCATCCATGCAACTAAAAATGCCCCCCCTCTGCTCACTACATCCAATGCCCTTTTCTGAGCCTCCATTGCACTAAGGGCATTCATTGTTACCCCAGAGTGTATGGTCATAAAGTCCACACCCTCTTTTGCCTGTTTTTCCACTGTGGCAAGAAAGTCATCTATACTCATTTCTGTAATATCTCTTTTTTTTGCAGAGAGTTCAAAGGCAGTCTGATAGATAGGCACAGTGCCGATCATTACATCTGATTCTTTAAGTATCCTCCTCCTGATCTCTATCAGCTTATTGCCCAATGACAAATCCATGACTGAATCAGTTCCGTATTCCACGGCTACCTTAAGTTTCTCAACCTCTTCATCTACATCTATATGATATGGTGACGAACCTATATTTGCATTAACCTTTATGCGCAAGCCGCCACCTATACCTCTTATGTATTTAAATGTTCTCAGCCTGTTTTTTGGGATTACTATTGTTCCATTAGCAATTCCGTTCCTGATATACTCAGGTCTTAATCCTTCGTAGTGAGCAACAGCCCTCATCTCGTCAGTAATAATGCCTTTTTTTGCCTTTTCTATTAATGTCATAATTGCTCCAGAAAACTTCTGTTTAGGTCACCCATTTCTTTATATGGGTCTTTTGCATCTTTAACTGCACTTAGCACTGCAATGTTATTGCACGGGATTTTAGAAAGGTCTTTTAAACGTTTGCTGTCAATCCCTCCTATTGCAATAACAGGAAATCTTGATATTCTCACACATTCCCTTAGTCCTTTAATACCTGTAGCAGGATCCGCCTTGACCTTGGATGCAGTATGCCATATAGGGCCAAATCCAATATAATCTATAGGAAGCTCGTAAGCTGATTTTACCTGTTCAAGATTATGTGTAGACAGCCCAATGATACGTTCTTCCCCAAGGATATCCCTTGCCTTTTCAGGGGGGATGTCATTCTGCCCCAGATGCAAGCCATCTGCATTTGAAATCAAGGCAATATCAACCCTGTCATTCACAATAAAGGCTGTATTTGTTTTAGATGTGATCTGCCTTATCTGAAGTGCAATATCTAAAAATTCTTTATCATTATCCCCTTTATACCTCAGTTGTAGTGTGGGTAGATTTGCCTTGACTGCAAGTTTGGCCATCTCTTTGTATCCGCCTGGGGTTGATGGATCCGTAAGGATCAGATACAATCCTTTATTTAGTACGGGCATTGACCTGGATTTATGGATATCCTTTTCTATCTGATACACATCATAGCGCAGCCTCTTCATGTCTCGAGCAGTATGGGGACATTCCATCTTGAAGACCTCTTCTAGGACACGCAGGCCTTCTTCTACCCTTTTCATATTTGACCTTATGATATCTTGCACAGATGCCCTATCAAATTCCAGTTTTCCCTTGCCAGCAAAACCTACATCATCAGTTGGCCTCCTATGATTAATAAACTCATACGGATCAAGGCCTGCAATTACACTGTGTCTTAAGGCCTTTAGCCTCTCTTGGAATGTCTTATTATCATAGTAAAACCTGAAGACATCCTCCACAACCCTTAAGCCTTCTGTAACCCGGTTTATATTTGCATCTATGATTCTGTATGCCTTGGAATTCATTACTAAAGTCTTTTTATTATCTCTTCTGCTGCCTTTTTGCCTGACAAAAACATCCCGCCAAATATCGGCCCCATTCTGTATCCTCCAAACACTGCATTGGCTGCCATTCCAGATACATATAACCCCGGAAATGCCTCTTTAGTATTCTCAACGGTATTTATTTCCCCAAGGCCAGCATCCATAGATTTCTCACCTATTATACTGCCGGTTTCAGTATTGAGTTTTACGCCCATCTTTCTTACCAGTGCCTCCACTACATTTGCAGGATGCCCTGTTGCATCTATAACAAATCGTGAATGCAAGGTCAGTGGATCTACATGGAGCCCTGTCATTTCTACAGGTGCCCAGTTAATCACAAGCCCGGATACATGCCCATCCTTAAACACTATATCTTCTATTGCTATCAGGTTAAATATCTTCAAGCCAGCCTTAATTGCATGGTATGTAAGCGAAGATACAGCCTCAATAGAGTCAATAGTATAGTAACCTTCTTCAAATTCTTTTAGCCTTATATCGAATTCCTCTACCAATGGCTTTGCTGCATCCTGTACAACGAGCTCATTAAACATCATACCTCCGCACCACATTCCCCCACCGACTGAGACCTTTTTTTCAAAGAGTCCGACATTTTTGCCTGCCTTTGCCAGATAATAGCCAGCTACAAGGCCTGATGGCCCGGCACCTACTATAGCAACATCAAGTTCAAGAGAACTCTTAAGCTTACCCAGATAAGTATCCAATATAGCCCTTGTTATAGTAACTTCATTTAACATCATCATCCCTCCAATAGAAAATCTGGTTTGTAAGGCCATAGATATAACTCAATTTCACAAGTGTCAATGAGCTTGTTTGTCTAAGTTCAACAATTAGTAAGCATTCAGCCTTCAGCTATCTCATAATGGGGGATTAAAATACCCACACCTCACGGGGATCTCGCTGATAAACCTTTTTACCCCTATACCTGAAGGAAATTTCTGGCCTAGAGTATCAAGGTAGGCATCTGGATCTATATTCAGATTACGCCATTGAACCATATCCACACCGGTATCCTTGATAAATGCCTTCAAGGTATCTGCCTCTTTTGGGCTGTCAGTGACACCTGGAAATACAAATAGGTTAACAGAGACAAACCTATCCCTTTTCTTCATCGCATAGATACTTTTATGCAATGCATCAAAATCATATGACGGCCTGAAATATGCCTTATATGTAGATGGCCTTGCAGAATTCATACTTACCCTCAGACTATCAAGCCCTGCATCTGCAAGCGATCCTACCACCTCTGGCAGGCTTGCATTTGAATTCAGGTTTATAGTGCCTTTATCTGTTTTGGCCCGAATCATAAAAATGGCCTTTTCAATAACATCGCCAACAAGCAATGGTTCCCCTTCGCAACCCTGCCCAAAACTTACCACCGGGTCTTTTACATGGTTTATATGTGTGAGGGCAACCTGGGCGATCTCTTCAGGGCTCGGTATAAAATCTATCCTTCTCTGGGGAGCAGGGGGATGACCACTGGGTTGATGAGATATACAGCCTATACACCTTGCATTACAGGATGGTGATGTTGGCAGGGGCCCCTCTTCCCGCCCCTGGAATAGATTGAGAGCAGCAGGGCATCCATACACTAATGCACAATGAGCAAGATGAGTAACCAATCTGTTTTCAGGAAGACTTGATTTCCATACCTCAACACCATTCCTCACCTTATCTATATTAAATGTGTCTATGTCCTGACGGGTAGATGTATCTGTTCGGATAGCAGTGGTCACAAACCCATCAGCCCATCCGAGCGCTGTATATGCAAAGAGTGGCAGGTTGATAGCATATTCACATGGTTCCCATGCAGCAAGATACGTTTGGGTGTAAGCAGCTGCTAGAAATATAGCTACAGCAAATGCAGGAGATGATGGATCAAAGGGATTTTCTTTAAGTGTTATTATCTGTCCGGTTTGCCTGTCCATACCAATAGGGTGTCTATCAGGCAGGACATAAAATTGCCCCCCTTTTGGTACAGGTATTATGTCACTATCTTCTATAGGGATAAGATAATCCCCGCTTCTTCCCACCATGGCTAGTGGCTCAAAGTCAAAGATATTGCCTTTTTTATCTGCAAACACAATACTTGGTCTGTTATCTGCCATTCACATAAAAATAGTCCATACAACGATGCATTGCAAGCACAGGAGAGATAAAAGATTCTTAAAAGATTTTAGATTATTTGTGTTATTCTGGTCCGTAGGACCTGTAAGGCAAACTAACGGGATAATCTTGAGTCATTTCGTCATAGTCGTCTAGCCAGTATGCATCGGGATTGGTCCTGAATATCATGAAGCGGCCAATATCTTTATCATCAGCTGCCCTGTGATACTTTAAATAAACATATCCTTGAGCCTTTCCCACGACCTCTATCTTACCAGTAGAATGGGACATTACAAAACGGGCACGCTTTGCAAGCCCTGATACCATGCCCTTTGCCTGTTCAAATATCTCATACCCTTCTTCTATGGGCACAGCATAGGCCATATTGCCAACGGCAGGACGGCACTGGAAGACATAGTACGGGGCTACCCCTATAAAGGATAATTCCCTCAGCAATTCTGCTAGGGTTTCTGGATTGTCATTCACTCCTCTAATAAGGGGAGTCTGATTTGTGAGTATTGCCCCTGATTTAAGCAATAGATGAACTGCATTGACAGCTGCATCTGTTAGTTCTCTGGGATGGTTAAAGTCATTCATCACATAAATCTTCTTTTTCTTATGACTATATCTTTCTATCATATCTAAAAGAGACGGGTCATTAAGGATGCGATATGGGTTAAATGCGGTTATTTTAGTCCCGATACGAACTATTTGAACATGTTCAATCTCCATAATTTGTCTGATAATGCTTTCAAGCTTTAAAGTGCTCAGCATTAGTGGATCACCTCCGGTTAAGAGGATATTGGTTATCTCTTTATGCTGTCTTATGTATTTTAAGGCTGCCTTTAAATCGCGAAGGATCTCCGGATCTTCCTTTAGAAACATAAAGATACGTTTGCGGAAGCAATGCCGGCATATACCACCGCACACATTGCTTATTATAAATAAGGCAGTAGAATTATATTTGTGTTGAAGTCCTGGGATCACAGTATAATTTTTCTCCTGTGAAGCATCAAGACGCCCCCATTCTTCCATCTCTCTTGGATCCGGGATTACGATTCGGCGTATCGGGTCATATGGGTCATCCCAATCAATGAGCGAGAGATAATAGTTATTGGCACGAAAGATAAACCTGTCTGTCACTTCCTTTAACTGGGTTCGTTCCTCAGCACTTAATTGGGTGAGCTTATATATTTTCGTTAAATATTTTGCTTTACCCATAGTGCTCCTTCTCTTATTTTCTGGAGAATTCCAGTGACAAGTCACTTATTATATACTATCGGCATTTTTATTACAATAAAAAATGGAGGAGTTAAGAAAGGGTTTATCATTTTTTACGAAGACTGCCAGAATGCCACTTAAGTCTGCCTGAGAGGGGAGCTCTACTGCATCATTGCTATGGCTGTCCCTCTCTTACCACGGTGACGGTGGAGCACGAAATATTTTGTTATCCATCAGCTGTTCCTTTTCAATAGATTCCGGCAACAGATATATCTCTTTGGCGACGATTACAAGATCTCCAGCCTTGCCTTCTATTGCAGCTCCGCCTTTTACAAATACGCGGTCTCCTTCTGACAGGTCATACGGAGTTGAGGTATTGCCATAAAGATCCACTATTTTGGTTCTATACTTTTTTTTTGCCCTGATGGTATCTACAAGGATCACCTTTCTCTCCTGGACAATGATATAGTCTCTCCTGGGTCCAATCTCCATAATCTTACCCTGAAGACCCACTGGTTTCCAATCCTTTAATGCCTTGGTCAAAGGGCTTGCATAGCAAAGTGTGGTTAAGAATACCCAAGCGAAAAGGAGAGAAAAACATATTTTTGTGACATTATTTATTCTCCATGAGTGCAACATCACTGTTCTCCTCTTTTGTTATTAATTCTGTTTCCAATAATAACGATTAATATCCTGGCCAGACATTATAGACTCCGTATACACCCCGCCTTCAGTGCCCACAAGCACGTGGCCTCCTGTCTTTGTGACAATGATTACTGGCTGGGAAGGTATACCAGAACCGATAGTTAAACACCTGTCCTCTTTTGTCAGGTTACTATCGTCACTAAAATCGAAAACAGCATTCCCTGTCTTATAACCCAGGGCATAGAGTCGAGCCGTACCGCTTCCCTGTGTGAAACACAGATCTTCACTTGATCCTGTACCTGCACTTGGGGTAAACGTGGTGAAGTATACTACCTTATCAAAAATCAGCGGGGATGATACCACCTTCTCTCCTGAATGCTCCAGGTCGATGTACCACCCTTTTTTTGTATCAAGAGCTGCTTCCACTGCATCTTTCTCTGCCTCGCTCTTGGAAGGGTCCTGCAGTATGTCTGAAGTAACATTCTCCAGGTCGGATATCGTCAGGGTGTTGGTATCATCGTCCCAGGTTGAAGGCCATGTATTCTTAATAGCATAGAATTGGTTGGTGACGGTATCCTTTGTGGGGTCCTCCCTGTCACCGGTGCCGATATAGACATAATCGCCAAAGATCTCTTGCACAATGCTTGGCGAGTTAAAGAATTTTTTTAGCTTATCCGTGCTACTGTGTTCAGCACTGAAGAGCCTCCTTGCTTCCCATGTTCCATCTTCATCACTGTCGTTAAACACAAACAGATTCCCCCCTAAGGAGCCGGCATAGATGGTGTCTTCATAACCATCCCCACTGCTATCA
>CAZVAH010000040.1:0-2973 GCA_964625035.1 uncultured Bacteriovoracaceae bacterium
GATTGTTTGGAACAATACGGCGCTAACAAAGCGCTGCACTGGCGGGGATTCCGCTTTTTTTGGCCTTGTGAAGGATCTCCGTTGCGACCGATACCGTCTCCTCGATCACCTTTCCCTGCTTTAATTTCATGACGTCAAAACCGAGCAGGGCATCCAGTGTATCCTGCTTTTTTTCCATGTCGTCGTCTCCTCATGAAGGGATTACTAATTATACCCCAATTCCTTACCGTATTTAAAATTAATAATCATTGTCGGAATATCAAAGCGATAATCTCTGTTTTTTATGCGACAGGTGGCGCCGAAATACTCAATAAATACAAGTTGTGATAGTGAAAACAGCTTGACACGGGTATGGGGAATAGTTAACTTGTTAACCAAGTAAAATGATATGATGGCTTCAGGTTATGAGGGATTTCGTACACGAATTTTATTACCCCCCTGCTTAATAATGAGAAGGGGGTTTCGTGCTTTTTGAGCGATATTGCTCGGGGAGGATATAAAAAATGGCTGAGATAAAAGTAGATGTGTGCTTGGAGACATGCCCCGTGCCCCTTGTAGAGACACGCAAGGCTCTCAGGAAGGCAGAGGCTGGTGATATTGTGGAGGTTAAAGGGACCCATCCTGCCTCAAAAAAAGAGATACCGATGGCCGTCAGGGCACTGGGACTGGAACTCGTCGATGTCGAAGAAAAGGACGGGGTCTGGATATTACGGATTCGCAAGTAAAAGGGTGATCAATCATGAATAATAAAGCGACCATAGTAGTGCATAGCGGGGATATGGATAAGCTTTACAGCGCATTGATTATCGCCAACGGTGCCCTGTCAATGGGGATGGAGGCGTCGCTCTATTTTACCTTTTGGGGGCTTGAGCGTCTCGTGAAGGGAAAGCTGGAAAAGGGTGCCCTCTCTAAGATGAACATGCTGGGACTCGGAAAGTGGATGGTAAAGCGAAGGATGAAGGCGGCGAACGTGGCGTCTCTGGAGAAGCTTTTGCAGGATTTAAAGGAGCTTGGGGGCAAAATTATCGCCTGTGAGATGACCATGGAAATCATGGGGATAAAACGTGAAGATCTTCGCGAGGATCTTATAGATGAATACGGGGCTGTAGGGGCCTATATTCAGGAGGCGAAGGAATCTTCCATAACCTTGTTTATATGATGAGGGTAAAAAATGACTGAAAGACCGGTTTTTCTCGACAACGCTGCAGCTACCCGGATGGATGAGAGGGTGCTGGAGGCTATGAAACCCTATTTTTTTGATGTCTATTCCGTTGCCTCTTCGGAGTTCGGCTATACCCTCGGCATCGAATCAAGGGAGGCCCTGGATAGGGCCCGAAAAACGCTCGCGCATTATGTCGGTGCGGCCGAAGATGAGTTTGTGTTCACTTCGGGAAGCACGGAATCCGGCAATATGGCCCTCAAGGGGGTTGTCCTTACACTGGGTGAGAAAAAGGGGAAACATATAATAATTTCCAGAATCGAGGATTTCCCAGTGCTTCATAGCGCTAAGTCGCTTGAAAAGCAGGGGCTTTCATTGACTTATCTCGATGTGGATCATGAGGGTTTTGTTGACCTCGATAAACTCAGGGATGCTATAACGGATAAAACAATCCTGGTTTCCATTCAGCATGCAAACCAGGAAATCGGCACCGTTCAGGATATCGAAACTATCAGCCGCATCTGCAAAGAGAAAGAAGTGCTCTTTCACACCGATGCCTCCCATACGTTTACACGGTTACCGCTGGATTTTAATAAAGTGACGGCCGATTTGATTACCGTATCTCCTCACACAATTCATGGCCCCAAGGGAATAGGGGGCCTCTATATAAGGAAAGGCACGCCTGTCGCGAAGTGGATGGATGGGGGATTTCAGGAATTCAACCTGCGCGGGGGGCTTGAAAACATTCCGGGGGCAGTGGGTTTTGCAAGAGCGGTAGAGCTGGTAACAGAAGAAGAAACCAAAACGATTCAGTCAATGCGGGATCATCTCATTGATCGCGTATTGGCCGAAATACCGGATACGACCCTTAATGGTCCCCGGTGGGAAAGGGTTCCGCAGAATGCCAATATCAGTTTTCATTTTGTTGAGGGTGAATCTATTACCCTTCATCTCGATATGCGGGGTTTTGCCGTGAGCACGGGCTCTGCCTGCTTCAGCCGTTCTCTCGAGGCAAGTCACGTCATTATGGGAATAGGCGGAGACCATGAGAGAGCCCACGGGTCTATTCGTTTTACCATGGGGCGTTACAACGATATGGACGAGGTAAATGCAGTGGTGGACGCAATGAGCGAGGTCGTGCATCAGTTAAGGGAAATCAGCCCCTTGGGCAAGAGAGAGTAACAAAAGGGAGAAATACAATGAAATTTCCATATAGTGAGAAGGTCTTAGAACATTTCAAGCATCCCCGAAACGTGGGAAAGATAGAAAACCCTGATGGGAATGCCCTGGAAGGAAGTCCCGCCTGCGGTGATATGGTGGCGGTGTATATAAAGGTCGATTCCGATACAAATCGCATTGAGGATGTGAAGTTTGAATCTTACGGATGCGCTTCCAATATAGCAACGGGCTCCATCATTACGGAGCTTGCCAAGGGGAAAACCCTTGATGAGGCAAAGAAGATTGACTGGAAAGAGGCTTCCGAAGCACTCGGGGGACTCCCGCCAATCAAGGCCCATTGCTCCGTTCTGGCGGTGGAGGGGCTCCGCTCGGCGATACAGAATTATGAAGAGCGCCACGGCCTCGTGAAGGAAAGGAAGGCTACCACGGTAGAAATCGTGCGTAACCGCCTCAAACGGGTCATGAACCCTCTTTCAGGTCTCGATCTGGTCCGCACGAATCTGGTCAAGGACGTCGAGGTACACGACGGGGTCGTAAGGGTGGTAATAGACATTCCTTCCGACCACCAGTTTGCGAACAATATCAGGGACGAGATTTTGGAAAAGATAGAGCCCCTGTGGGACGTGAAGCAGGTG
>CAZVAH010000040.1:3073-9360 GCA_964625035.1 uncultured Bacteriovoracaceae bacterium
AAAAAACGGGTCAAGTCTACGTTTGACTCTTGCTTTTAATTATCATATCTAAATGACATAATCAGGCCATTGAGAATAGAATGTTTAAATGCGTGGCATCCCATAATAAACCCTGGAATGTTGCAACTTGCCTAACGAGGTCGATTAGGGACTAAGCATTGGCTCTGAATTTTATTTGAACAGACATAGCTCGGTCAGTAGCGGACAAGAGAAAAGCTGAAAGAGGATCGCAAATTTAGAAAACGTTTTGAAAAGATAGAAGAAATGTTAAATAAAGGTCAAACGAAGACTTGACCCTCTTTCTTCAGCGACGCTGGAATGTCTTGGTTATAAGCTGCTGCCAGGAGGTGGTTCCAGTTGCGGGGATCCCTGCTAGCTCGCCGTAGTTTCGGGCAACCTTAGGGTTAGCCTGCCATAGGGGATACGGCAGACCGCCGATGATCCGGTTAAAGAAAATGGCCTCTAGTACCAGAAGAATAACCGCTCCGATGAGCCCTAGAATCTGTGTGAGGTTTGAAAGGTAGCCCATTGCCGCAATGAGGGCTGAAGCCGCCGCCGGAGGATGAACACACTTAAGGATTACCATCAGCACACCAATGAGACCCATTGAAAGGGCGATTGCCATAACACGATACCAATCCATCGCGGATGGGTCGGAGAGATGAGCTTCGGGATAGATCATTCCGACAAACCAGAGCGATAAGAGTCCTGCTGCCACTGCCAGGGAGTGTGAAAGGACCACGTTTCTGGGGCTTGCCGCCAGGGACATGGGAGTGTGAAACAGGATAAAGGCTGAGGGTCCCAGCGGCGGAAAAAGGAGTGGAAGTTCTGTCAGGAACGCAGCGAGAGTGATGATACCCAACGCAGTCCCTCCTGCAATGAATACGAATACCACCACCAAAAAATGCGGATTTCCCATACTCCTAAACAGGTACCCAAAACGTAGCCTGGAAAAAAAGGCAACCACCCGAAAAAAAAGACTGTGCTGTGGACCACGCCCTCGGTATTCTCTCATATATCCTCCATTTGATTTTCAAAACCCGCCACACCTGCCAGGTTATCAAGGATTTCAACCGCATTCCTCTCAGGAAGATCAAAGAGTTTCAGAATCTCCCTTAATGATTCCTTGGCCACAATAACACATTCCAAAAATTCGGAACTGGTCATGGAGAGCCATTCGGTGGCTGCTTCAAGGACATATCCTGAACGCTCAGGGGCAGGTTTTAGAGTGCTTGATGAAATAGCTGCAACGGCCATTGGAGCCACGATCGTGTCGTTAAGTTCGTGTTCGCAGATCTTTTCCCAGGGAAGATTATGTGCCCCGATATAACAGACCATTTCCTCTGGAAACCCCCATGACTGCACAATCCATGCGCCTGCCTGGGCATGATCCCAGCCAAAATGTTCACGCTCGATCTCCGATAAGCGCCGGAAGCTGTGCTTCCATTCCTCAATCACAGGCTCGTAGTACTCTCTCCAGACAGACAGGAGCACCGGCAGGGCCACGTCAGCCAAAAGGGAAGCCGTGAACACCTCCTCTATCTGGCCGCTGAATCGTTCCCTTGAGAGCGATCGAGCCACAATTGCCTGAATCAGGGAATCAGTCCAGAACGCTTCGTGAGCGAACAGGGTACCCTTGGGTTTTGGAAGGGCATCCATAGTAGCGTAGGCAAGCACTATTGAGGAGATGTGTCGAATTCCCAAGAGGACCACAGCGTGCTTGACATTTGTTACCGGCGATCGAAGGCCAAACAGAGGGGAATTGACAGTCTTTACCACCTTGGCAGCGACTCCTGCTGCAGAGGATATCAGTTTAACCAGAAGGTCAATATCGGGCTCAGGTCGGTTAACCTCGGTTATAAGACGCTTAAGCGCTGCCGGAAGTGGCGGAATATCCACATCCTTGAACATCACCCCAAAGTCGCCACTTGCAATCGCCGCATGCCGATTAATTTTGCTAAAAAGGCCCATGGACGTATCAGCTCTCCTGGTATGTCTTTTTCTCATGTATTCACTAAGATAAAGCACTAGGTGTGTCAAGGGGAATAGACTAAGACTGAAATTCCGATCTAATGGGGTCGGACCAAGATAAGTGATTGATACAACGATGATATCAATCGAAAATAGGCCTTTTTTTGCCCTTAGAACCACCATTTTAGGCCTGAAAAAGTGGTTCTAAGCTTTTCAAGGGAGTATTTGGAAACTCATGGCCCGAGCTAATCGTCATTACATTCCCGGTTGTGTCTGGCATATTACGCATCGTTGTCACAAAAAAGAGTTCTTACTGAACTTCTCAAAAGATTGGATACAGAAATATGAACCCGTCCTCAATTCTTGTCAGCGCTTTTATTATAGGTCCTCAAAATCTCTGGTGGGCCGCACAGGATTTGAACCTGTGACTTCTACCGTGTGAAGGTAGCGCTCTCCCCCTGAGCTAGCGGCCCAAACAATTTAACACCTATACAATTCACCAATTAGAGTCAAGAATAATATCAGGGGATGTAACCCTTCAGTGAAGCACAAAAATCTAAGGTGCTAAGTGCCTCAAGCTATCGGCTCTGGCCGATAGTAGTTGCCTTACTGATAGCTGAATACTGATAGCCAATATCCTTTACTCGCCCTCCGCAGACATAGAGCCCTCAGTTGGTATAGAAAAATAAAACACAGAACCCAGACCCTCTTGGGATTCTAACCAGATCTCACCCCCCATGGCGTTTACAGCCTTTTTTGCTATAGCCAGACCAAGCCCTGTCCCCTCTGCTACATCTTCATATGTCCTGAAAAAGATGTCAAATACAGAGTCCGCATATTTAACGGGTATGCCTATCCCATTATCCTTCACATGAAACACATGCATATCGCCATAAGGTTCATACCCTATATGGATAAGAAGATCCCTATCTGGATGAGAATATTTTATCGCATTTGATATCAAATTTGAGAATACTTGCATTATTCTAGTTTTATCACTTTCAATTACTGGAAGACTACCTTCTATAACCACTCTTCCTCGTTTCTTATCCAGCTGTGAGGCAACCTGCTTAATAACATCATCAACAATGTCTCCCACTGAAACCCTTTCGTTTTTTATCTTTAGCATATCCACAGCAGACAGGCTTAAAAGATTCGATACGAATTTTTCTATATGTTCACCGCTTTGCCTTATTGTATTGAGATATTCCAACTCCTTTTTGCCCAGCTTGTCAGCAGCAGCCTTCATAAGGCGGTTACAAAACCCGTTAATCGCTATAATCGGGTTTTTAAGGTCATGAGAAACCGTAAACACAATGTTCTTTAACTCATTGTTACGATCCCATATTATCTTCAGTGCACTTTTGAGCTTTTTTGAAGTGCTCGCTACTTCCTTAAACAAAAGTGCATTTTCAGCCGCCATACCTATATGGACACCTATGGTCGTCAGAAGTCTCTTGTCTTCCGGGGAAAACCTCCTCGGCCTATAAGATGCTATATCCATCACACCTATCAATCTGGTTCTGGACCTTAAAGGAATGGAGACAAAAGTCTGCAAACCTAACTCCTTTATAATAAACCTTGTATCCCTTAGGTCATCAGATACATTTTCTATAATAATAGGTTCCCCTGTTGCTGCCACATTACCTGCAATACCCTGCCCAAACTCCAATTCATCTATTTGTGATATAACCTCTTTGGGTACTCCATGATAATAAACACATCTTAATCTATTCTTCTTCTCATCTAAAAGGTATATCCACCCAGTCTCTATATCCATAATCTCTAAGATCCTGCCCAGAGTCTTTTGTAATATCTCTTCTAGATTCAGAGACGAACTTAGGGTTTCTGACATAAGGTTTATAATAGCCAGGTCTTGATTCTGCCTCAGGAGCCTATCCTCCAAAGATACCTTTTCTGTTACATCCCTCAAGATGGCCATGGCTGTCCCAGGGCGATCTTCTATAGGATGGAACTTCCCTTCTAATATCCGATCTCCACCCTTTGCAGCAACACTAACCCTTGCAATAAATTCCTTTATCTGGTCTTGTTTCAATGGCAAGAGTGTATCTTCATCACTCTTATCTACGAACTCAGCCAGGCTGTGATTTACTATCTCTTGATCTGGCATCTTAAGTATATTTGAAAATGCAGGATTGCAGGAAGTTATTATTCCATTCCTCATAATAATGACAGCATCAGATGCACTCTGAATCACCTTTTTATATCTGCTTTCTCTCTTAAAACTTCCGCTCTCAAGTGCTATCATAAGTATATATATATTACTTAGCTTATATCCGTTTATACTTACAAACTCCGCACCTTTAACCTTGGCTGAACTCAACGTCTCTACCATTATGTAAAAGGGCTTACCTGTCTTGATAAGCCTTTTTACATTTCTAATAACACGTTCATCCCATATCAATTCTGAGATCACCTCATACACAGATCTACCTGCAAAGGGCATCTCGGTTGCTTCGATAGTGGCGTCAAATTGGGGATTTGTATATATGATAGTGCCTTTAGCATCCAGGGCCACTATCCCAAACGGCGCATTCTGAAATGTATATCTTACATGGGAAAGGATATCTTCCATAGATCTAATCCAAATCTATCGTTTCTCCCGAATCTAAGATATGGATATTACATGTTGTCACCTTCAAGAGTTCTTCTGCATCTTCTCTACTACCTACAATATCGCCAAAATGTATAGGTATCACATGCTTAGGCCCTATGTCATTAATGGCACCTATAGCAGATGGGGCGTCCATTGTAAATGTCCCGCCTACAGGCAAGATGGCTACATCCACATCAAGCCCCTTCATCTCTGGTATCCTGTCAGCATCGCCTGCATGGTATATACGTTTATTATCCAGGGTAAAGATATATCCCACCCAGTTATTCTCTCTGGGGTGAAACTCCTTGTCAATATTATAGGCAGGAATAGCCTCTATACTAACACCTTTCAGTGTTATGGAGCCACCTGGTTCGATCAGGTTCTCGGCCATAGGAACACACTTTGGCCCAACTATGGCGGTGGTATCTGAAGAGAGTTCCCTTATATCATCTTCTGAATAATGATCAAAATGATCATGTGTTATAAGGATTATATCTGCCTTTGGATAGTCTCCCTTCACCTTCCATGGATCAATGTATATGGTCTTTGATTCACCTCTTACCATTATGCCTGCATGGCCTAACCACGTGATCTTTATAGCCATGTCACACCCCCCTGAAAGATTTTTCGGAAAGATATAAAACCCATACTATACAATATATAAGATAATATAATTATATATTACCATAGTTCAATAATAATTTCAGTATAATGATCTTGCAGCAACTATGCGTCAATGATAGAAAACTTGCATGGATAAGCCTCACCTTCCCCATAAGATAGCATTGATAGCCATATTTGCAGCACTTACTGCATCAGGTTCATTTATAAGGATTCCCATCCCTCCGGTGCCTATAACCCTGCAATCATTCTTTGTGATAATGGCAGGTCTTGTCCTTGGGCCAAGGGGTGGATCGTTAAGCCAGGTCATATATCTCCTGGTAGGCATCCTGGGCTTACCTGTATTTTCCGGTGGGGGTGGCCTATCGTATGTATTGAGACCGTCGTTTGGCTATCTTATAGGCTTTATACTTGCACCCCTTGCAGTTGGATCATTTATGAAAAATAGCGAATATAAGCCTGTTAATATTTTCGTTGCCTCCATCCTTGGTATGCTGGTTATATATCTGGCAGGAGTCCCCTACCTGGCTATCTATATGCGATATATATTAGATAAGCCAGATGCAATCATTCTGGCCATCAAGACAGGGTTAGTAATATTTCTACCAGGAGACATATTAAAATGCATAATCCTTGCTCTCATCGTCCCAAAAATGAACCTTCCCCACATCTGGAGAGGGCCCTACTCAAAATAGCCTAAAGATATATAGTGTGTAATCTTATCATAAAAGAGTATGATCCTGTTATTCAATTCCAGTGTAGTGTAAATCTCCAGAGGTGAGCCTAGTATCTTTTGCCTCAATACATGAATCCAGATAGCCTTTCTGCTCAATGCCATGGCATTGAGCACATCTGGCAATGGGATTTGAAGATCTTTGAGGGTTCTACCTGTATGTATGAATTCCTCAAAGTAGACCTTCTGCCTATGCCCCCCCACCCATATCTGAACACCTTTAAGGATCTCTTTATTTACCCCAGCAAGTGTATCTAGATGAGGTTTTAAATTTGGTATGCCTATCTTTATCTCCTTTGCCCATCTTCCAGATATCATATCAATGTCCCTATCTATAATCTTTAT
>CAZVAH010000041.1:0-6892 GCA_964625035.1 uncultured Bacteriovoracaceae bacterium
ATAAGGAGGCTAATTATGAGCAAGAAGAAAAACGAGCACCTTATTGTAAGAAGGCCAATAGACGTAAATGAACTGCCCAGTCATGAACTAGGTAGCGTAATCCCTTTTCCTGTGCTTATGGGTAAAGATCTGGTCAAAGAAGCAAAGGCGTGGGCCTTGTATATGTTTATAAAGGAGATCACCCAGGAGATGGTAGATCTCATAGATGTGGTTGGAAAGGCCATGCCACATAAACATGATTTTGATGAGATCTATCTAATGATAGGTGAAAAGGATGCAATAACATTTGAAATAATGCTAGATGATGAATTTTATGAAGTAGCTACACCAGGGGCTGTGTATATCCCAAAGGGGATCCCCCATGCAATAAGACCTGTAAAGGCAACGATTGGTCTTTCAGGTGGTTTGATCCCTGTGTGCCTTAGTGGAGAATATACAACCATCCCTGTTTAGTGTATGTATCATTAAGGATGAGATTGTGACCTGAATCCTAAAAACAGGATAGGGTATATGAAAAACAATTGGAGAAAGTATTATAAGGATAGATTGCTTGATCCCCAGGATGCCTTGAGCTCCATACGCAGAGGCTCGCGTGTATTTATAGGCTCTGGTTGCGGTGAACCTCAACTGCTAGTCCAGACACTTATGAATATGGCCCAGGGATTAGCTGACACTGAGATCATGCATTTTCTCACAACAGGTAAGGCTCCATATACTCAAGAACGCTTTACCAGGATCTTCCGCCACAATGCCTTCTTCGTAGGTGCTAATACCAGAGAGGCAATCTGGGAAGGGCGTGCAGATTATACACCGATCTTCCTTTCAGAGATCCCTGGGCTTTTCCAGACAGGAAGGATCCACATAGATACTGCATTAATATCAGTGAGTCTGCCTGACAGGTATGGATATGTAAGCCTTGGTGTCTCAGTAGATGTAACAAAGACTGCTGCTGAAAATGCTGACCATGTGGTGGCAGAGGTAAACCCTAATATGCCAAGGACGCTGGGTGATAGTTTCCTCCATGTATCTAGGATCAATGCATTCGTGAAAAGTGATGAGCCCATCCTCGAGTTTTACATTGAAGACCCCGGAGATGTAGCTAAACAGATAGGGAAATACATAGCTGACCTTATTGAAGATGGCTCCACTGTTCAGGTTGGATACGGGTCTATCCCTAATGCAGTGACATCTTATCTTAAAGAAAAAAACGACTTGGGTATCCATACAGAGATGTTCACCGACGGATTAATAGATCTAGTAGAAGATGGCGTAATTACGTGCAGAAAGAAAAATATTCATCCTGGCAAGATTATAGCAAGTTTTTGTATGGGCTCTAATAAGCTTTACAGGTTTATAGATAAGAATCCCTTGTTTGAGTTCCATCCTGCTCACTATGTGAATGATCCCTTTGTTATTGCAAAAAACAATAAGATGGTATCTATAAATGCAGCCCTTAACGTAGACCTTACTGGCCAGGTATGTTCGGATTCCCTGGGATACCTGTTCTATAGCGGAATCGGGGGTCAGGTTGACTTTGTAAGGGGAGCAGCACGATCCAGGGGGGGGAAATCCATCATAGCACTCCCATCAACAACAGATGATGGGAAGAAATCCAGGATAGTCCCCTATTTAGAGGAAGGTAGCGGTGTAGTACTCACCAGAGGAGATGTGCACTATGTGGTTACAGAATATGGTATCGCATATCTTCATGGCAAGTCTATAAGGGAAAGGACTATGGCACTTATAAATATCGCACATCCATCATACAGAAGTGCCTTGCTAGAAGCTGCAAAGATCAAAGGTTATGTGTATAAGAATCAGGTTATGCCATCAGGCGCCATATATCCAAAAAGACATGAGACCTATTGGACAGATGGTAGAGACAGACAGATCTTCTTTAGACCCATTAAACTCACTGATGAAAAAAGGGTCCAGGATCTCGTCTATTCTCTGCCTGATAATGATCTATATAAAAGATTCTTTCACAAGATTAAATCATTCCCCCACGAGATGGCACAACCCGTGGTAGCCATAGACTATGAAGACAGGATGGCTATTGTTGGGGTAGTTGGAAAAGAAGGCCCTGAAAGCAGGGAGGAGATTATTGCCATAGGTCAGTATGTAAAAGACAAGTCTACAAACATAGCAGATGTGGCCCTAACCATACATAGTGATTTCCAAAGGTGTGGGATTGGCACCTTTTTATTGTGGTACCTGATTCAGGTTGCAAGAGAACATGGCATTGCAGGATTTTCTGCCGAGGTTTTAAAGGAAAATGATGCGATAATGAAGATATCCAAAAATTGTGGGTATCCCCTCAAGGCCACATGGGCCTATGCAGGTGTATATAAACTATTAGTACGCTTTGATGGTGAAGAATAAGTTGCAAGAAGTGGAAAGCAAGGCAAGCCTTTTTTCAATGATTGAAAATGGTGCCTTGATCCTTACAGTAAATAAACGCCTGGCCCGCTACATCCAAGAGATCTACGACAAAGAACAATCGGGAAAGGGTAAGCTTACATGGGATACCCCTGATATCTATATGGTATCGACATGGGTAGCAAATCTCTTCCAAGGGTTATCTGATAAACCCATCCTTTCTCAAGAGCAAGCACACTACATATGGGAGGATATTATATCCAACGACAACGTAGATATCATGCACCCTCATGAAGGTGTCACAAGGGTGGCTGAGGCATATCAGATAATACACGATTATCTACTTGCTCTCCCAGATGACAATATATTCACTGAAGAGGTGGAGAGATTTTCAAGGTGGAAGAGAATATTTGAAGATATATGTAATAAAAAGGGCTTCGTCCCCATGGAAAAGGTCACAGAAAAGGTGATCCAGGCAATTCAAGCCAGGAAGATAATCCCTCACAGACAAGTGATGTTTTGCGGCTTTGATGAAATTAAACCCGTCTACAAAAGTTTAATCGATACGCTCGAAAAAACTGGGTCCAATATCATCTTCTGGTATCCATGCGCACCTGTGAGGAATAAGCCATGTCTTGTTCAACCCTCATGCCCAGAAGAAGAGGTTAGCTATGTTGCAAGGTGGGTAAGATCTCTCATTGAGAAGGGAGAGAAGGATATAGCAGTAGTAGTGCCTAAGCTTGGATTTTACCGTTCATTGATAGAACGTATATTTGCTGAGGAACTAGCACCAGAGTCAGTATTACCAGACCATAGCGAGGTAATGCCATTTAACATATCCTTAGGCCTTCCATTAAAGAGTACGGGGCTTATAGACATCACCCTAAAGGTCCTGGAGTGTGATATACGTAAGACTCCTATTGAGGTTATAAGTGCCCTGCTTCGCAGTCCTTATCTGGGATATTCATGGGAAGAGATGAGTGAGCGGGCAATATTAGACCTCGAATTGAGAAAACTAAACAGATTGAATCTCTCCTTTAAAGATATAATAAATACTGCAGAAAAGAAAAATAGCGGTAAAAGGTTTGCCCGCATACTTCACTCTATAATTGAACTTAGACGCTCTCAGCCTGCTGAGGCCTACCCGGGCTACTGGGCAAGATATTTCTACAATCTTCTTAGATCTCTCAAATGGCCAGGGCCACGCACACTTGATAGCATAGAATATCAAACTATTGGATCCTGGCATGATCTACTCGATACTTTCACATCTCTAGATGACATAGCATCTCCCATGCTTAAGCAAAAGGCCATAGACCTGCTTAAATGGTTTGCCTGCACGCGTATATTCCAGCCA
This sequence comes from uncultured Bacteriovoracaceae bacterium, assembly GCA_964625035.1. GTDB lineage: Bacteria > Desulfobacterota > Desulfomonilia > UBA1062 > UBA1062 > JAGGYK01. The sequence goes on from CAZVAH010000041.1 coordinate 3,737, forward strand.
GAGTCGAGACAAGGTTATATTCAAATAATGGGTATCCTGGAGGCATCTGGCATGACATTTGACCATCTCTGGATCCTTGGGATGTACGAGGACGCTATGCCTTCTTCTCCCAGGCCAAATCCATTTTTACCCATATCACTCCAAAAGGCTAGCGGGGTGGAACATTCCTCAGTAGAAAAAGAGCTGGATTTCGCCCGCAGGGTAATGGACAGGCTCTATTCAAGCTCTTCACATATAATAGCCAGTTGTCCCAAACAAAAAGATGGGCAAGATATATCCCCAAGCTGGTTTGTAATGTCTTTAGAAGATGCACCTATAGAGGAATTACCTGAAAGCAGCCTTATATCAAAGATGATGGGTATTTCCAAAGGCAGATTAGAGAGTATTGAGGACTACAAGATAAGCCCTCTAAAAACCACTGGGGTAATAAAGGGCGGGGCTAAAATCCTGAAGGACCAGGCTATGTGTCCTTTTAGGGCATTCGCCCATCACCGCCTCATGGCTGAAACGCCTGAGATCCCCGAGTCAGGAATTTTAGTCAAGGACAGGGGGACCGTTATTCATATGGCCCTGGAGTATATCTGGAAAGAACTCAAAAGTTCTAAAGTGCTGGACACACACGATCATATAGAAGATATAATAGAAGATGCAGTCTATTATGCACTCAAAAAATACCTTCAAGATCGGAAAGGGTCCTCCTATTTTGAAATTGAGGCTAAACGCACAAGACAACTCTTAAGAGAATGGCTAGATCTAGAAAAGACGAGACCACCATTTAAGATACAGGCAACAGAGGAGAAGGACAATATAACGATAGGGGGCCTACCTGTAAGGATAAAGATAGATCGCATAGATCAGCTGCAAGATGGTAAATACCTCTTGATTGATTATAAGACTGGCGAGGTAAATAAAAAAGATTGGTATAAGGATCGTCTGACAGAGCCCCAGCTGCCTTTATATGCACTCAATGTCAAGGGCTTAAAGGGCATCACGTTTGCGAAGATAAAACCAGGCGAATGCAAATTTACAGGGATCATGGATGGCCCCGAGTGTTTTTCTAACATAAGCCCGTTTACACATGGAACAGAGAATAAGTACGAAAGCTGGAGAGATCTCATTCTCGAATGGGAGGCCAAATTAAAGGGCCTTGCAAAAGAATTCATAGAAGGCAGGGCTGATGTATGCCCTGTAGATGAAGAAAATACATGCAGATTATGCAAACTACAACCATTATGTAGGATTACGGATAAGACCTATGCTGAAGGATGATAACACAAGAAAATTCGCCTTAGATCCAGAAAAATCTTTTATTGTACAGTCTCCTGCAGGCTCTGGAAAGACAGAGCTTCTTGTACAGAGATTTTTAAGACTGCTTTCTATTGTATCAAGACCTGAAGAGATCCTGTGTATAACATTTACAAGAAAGGCTGCATTACAGATGCGCACACGTGTGATCAAGGCATTAAGAGACTCGCAAGATTTAACACTTACACCCGAAAGCCTCCATGAGAAAAAGACCATTGAGCTGGCACGGGCTGCCATAGCCAAAAGTAGCAATATGAATTGGGGGATAATAGAAAACCCATCAAGGCTTAAGATCCAGACAATAGACAGCTTCTGTGGCTTCCTTACACACAACATGCCTTTCTTAAGTAGGCTTGGTGATCAAATGGAAATAGATGAAAACCCGCAGTTCCTCTACAGGGAGGCAGCACGCCGCTTGATAGAGATGGTAGATGATGAAGATAAGCATGGTGATGCAGTAAGAAAAGTGCTTACCCATATGGATAATAACCCGCAGAGGTTAGAGGCCCTTATTATATCCATGCTTGAAAGACGTGATCAGTGGATGGAATACACCCTGAAAGAAGGAAAAGTCCATAGACACATGCTTGAAGAGGGCCTTCAAGACTCTATTACAGGACATCTCACAAAGTTGCTACAATCCTTGCCACTAGGTATGGTATCTGCCCTCTCGGAAGTGGCTCCATTTGCCGCCAGAAATGTTGCTGGCACCTCCAAAATCGCCTTGTTAAAGGACATTTACGACCTACCATCTCCAATCCCGGAAGACCTTCCAAGATGGCAGGCAATAGCAGAGCTCCTGCTCACCAATGATGCACAACTCCGATCTCCCGGAGGTATCAACAAGAAAATAGGTTTCCCAGCTGATAAAAAAGAGCCATACATAACCATGAAAAAGACCATGCAATCACTTGTTGAAAACCTTGCCCCAAGGCAGGATGTTATAGACTTGCTAGGAAAAACACGTATATTGCCTGAGCCCGGATACAGAGATGACCAGTGGGATATACTAAATGCCCTCTTACACATACTCAAACTCGCAGCTTCTCACCTCTATGCTATATTCAAAGAGAATACCACGGTGGATTTTATAGAGCTTGCACGAGGGGCACTGGATGCACTTGGCTCAGATGAAGCACCAACAGACCTTTTATTAAGGCTTGACTACCTAATAAAACATATCCTGGTGGACGAGTTTCAGGACACCTCATATACCCAGATAAAATTGCTCGAAAAGCTTACATCCGGATGGAGTCCAGGAGATGGAAGGACATTGTTCCTTGTAGGTGATCCCATGCAGTCCATATATCGTTTCCGTAAGGCACAGGTGGGCCTATTTATCCATGCAAAGGACTATGGAATAAATAATATTACCCTTAATCCTCTCTTCTTGAGCTCAAATTTCAGGTCTCAAAAAGGTATTGTCGAATGGATAAACTCTTCATTTAAGGATATATTCCCGGCGCACGATGATGCTGCCGCAGGTGCTGTAAGCTACACGCCCATGGAGGCCACCGTAGAATCTGATACCAGAAAACCTGTTGTTGTCCATCCATATATTTCAAGGGATGATGACAGAGAATCTGAAGATGTTGTTAAAACCGTGAAGCTGTGTATGGACAGATATAAAGATGAGACCATTGCTATACTTGTAAGGGCAAAGACACATCTTCCCCTGATCCTAAAAAAGCTAAGAGGGGCAAATATCAGATACAGGGCAAAAGAGATTGAGGAACTTGGGCAAAGGCCCGTGGTTCAGGAGTTATTTGCACTTACAAGGGCGCTATCCCATTTAGGAGACAGGGTAGCATGGCTTGCCATCTTAAGGGCTCGGTGGTGCGGGCTATATCT
>CAZVAH010000041.1:6992-9349 GCA_964625035.1 uncultured Bacteriovoracaceae bacterium
CCAGATCCATATGCACCAGAAACCATCGAGATTATGACTGTACACAAGGCAAAAGGCCTGGAATTTGATACAGTGATCTTGCCTGGTCTTGGTAAGAAACCTCGAAAGGATGAGGATCCTTTGGTAAGGTGGATAGAGCACCCTGATTACAAGGTGCTACTTGCACCTATAGAAGAAAAGGGTGCAAAAGATGATCCCATCTACAAATATATAAAGGAATTAGAAAAAGACATGAGTGCCTATGAAGACCTAAGGCTTATTTATGTAGCCACTACAAGGGCAAAAAAACAGCTTCATCTATTTGGTCATGTCAATCAAAGTAAAGACTCTAAGATATCTCCTTCAAAGGAATCTTTGCTGAATTATCTATGGGAAAAGGTAGAGGATATCTTTATGAATAATACCACAGGAAGCCCTGCGAACAATACGACCGTGGAGATCCCCCATGCCTCTCGGGTTATTACCCGGATACCTGCTGGGTGGCAGATGCCAGAGGCGCCACCAGGCATAGGTATATCAACCATGGAAAAGATTGTACCTTCCAAGACCAATAAAGATCAAACCTATATCCCATGGCCAGAAGATACAGAGCGTTATATAGGCACAGTAGTACATAGTATATTGGAAGAGATCGCAACCTATGGGCTCCATAGATGGGATACTACCCGCCTTGAGGAAAATAGACCAATGGTTTGTCAAAGGCTTAAGCTCTTAGGGGGTTCAAAGGGTGATCTGGATAAGGCTACTGATAAGACGCTAAAAATCGCCAGAAACGCCCTGCGCGATAGTCGTGGCCAATGGATACTATCTCCTCATAAAGATGCGAGGTGTGAGTACAAGATTTCAGGGCTAGTAGATGGGAGAGTTGTTCATGCATGTATTGATCGCACCTTTATAGATGATAGTGACACACGGTGGATAATTGACTATAAGACATCTTGCCCAAAGGGAACCTCCATCAACAGTTTTCTGGATGAGGAACAGAAAAGATATCAAACACAATTAGATATCTACGGCTGCCTGATGAAGAATATGGACACTAATAGAGATATAATGTTAGGGTTATACTTTCCATGCATACCTGCATGGAGACAGTGGGAGTTTATTCGCATAACTAAAGGGGAAGAGCTAAAATGAAAGACAACAAGTTATATATCGTTATGGTAGGACTTCCAGCCCGAGGGAAATCTACTATTTCAATCAGACTCCAAGAGACATTCAGGAATAATTCTATACCCACCATGGTATTCAATAATGGCAATCTGAGGAGAAAACATAGACCTACAAAAGAAACATACAGTGCGGGGTTTTATGATCCTGAAAACAAGCATGCTGTAGAGCTAAGGAAAAGATTTGCCCTGATAAACATTGAAAGGGCAAAGAGATATCTGAGGTCTAAGGGACAGATTGCTATACTTGATGCCACCAATGTGAGCAGAGAGAGACGAGAAATGATAGAGAAACACTTAAGTGACCACCCTATCTTATTTATTGAATGCATCAACAACGACAAAGAGATATTGGACTTAAGCATTATTCAAAAGACAAAGATGCCTGAATTCAGCCATCTTGACCGGGATAGTGCGATAAAGAACTTCCTGGAGAGAATCAGCTATTATGAGATGATCTACACCCCAATAAAGGATGAGAAAAACTTCATAAGGTTAGATTCCTTAAATAATAAGCTTCTTGAAGAAAGGTTGACTGATCCTACCCCTTATTCCTCCAGAATAAGAGACTTTCTGGTAACCGATGTAGTAAGAAACCTCTTCTTGATCCGCCATACAGAAACCTATTTCAATGTAGAAGATCGCATTGGCGGTGACCCAAAGCTTACCCAAAGGGGAAGATCGCAGGCCATAGCCCTGGCCAGATTCTTTAAGAATAAAAAGATATCTTTTATCTTTACCTCTCAGACAAAGAGGACTATCCAAACAGCCAGGCCCATAAAGGAGCTTCAGCAGGATTGTACTATAGTCCCACTCAAAGAATTTAATGAGATCGATGGTGGTATATGTGACTCCATGACCTACCAAGAGATAAGAGAAAAGATGCCCGAGATCTATTTTGCACGCAAGAAAGATAAATATAACTACATATATCCACAAGGCGAAGGGTATGTAACTATGAGAGAACGGGTTAAAAAAGGGATTAAAAAGGCCTTTTATTTAAATAGAAATTCAGATAACATCATGTTTATCGGCCATCGCGGGCTCAACAGGATGATCCTGGCGCATTTCCTTTATAGACGCGAGGAAGACGTCCCCTACATCTACATCCCTCAGGATAAATTCTACCACATCGTTTCCACTCAAGATAAAAAGGTGTTCCAACTAAAAAAGTATGAGTGAGACTCC
>CAZVAH010000042.1:0-452 GCA_964625035.1 uncultured Bacteriovoracaceae bacterium
TCTTATATCTACAAGTATAATTACCAACCTCAAGTCCCTGTCAGTAGCGAAATACCTTTGCACGATGTATTGCCAATCTTTTTTCATGGCCTTAGATACCTTTGCATAGCCATACCCAGGGAGATCCACTATATAGATAGATGGTAGCCTTATGAAATCTACCTGGAAAAAATTTACATTTCTTGTCTTACCTGGATATTTACTGGTCTTTACCAGAGACTTTCTATGAAGCAAGGCATTTATCAACGAGGACTTCCCTACATTAGACCTGCCTATAAATGCAATCTCCGGTATGGGTTTCAGGTTATTATAGATAGTACCCACATACCTGGCATCTTTTATTTTTATATTCATAGACTCTTAAGATATTTGCCAACCCTATCTATCCCGGTTAGTATATTTTCCTCAGAATTCGCATATGAGAACCTGATATATCCCTCAGCGCTTGGGCC
>CAZVAH010000042.1:462-8067 GCA_964625035.1 uncultured Bacteriovoracaceae bacterium
ATTCCGGGGGTTACGCCAACCCCGGTATTTTTTAAGATATCAAAGGCAAGTTTATGTGAATTATGTGATATATGTTTCATATTTACCAATACATAAAAAGCCCCTGTAGGCTCTACCTCAACGTTGAATCCCTGTCTTGCCATCTCCCCTAGCATAATCTTTCTTCGCCTGGCAAATACCTTACGCATCTCTTTAACATCCGAAGATGCCTCCCTTAATGCAGCAATTCCGGCCCATTGCGAGATAGAGGGTGCACAGATCATCAGGTTCTGATGGATTTTTTGTGCAGTTCTTATAAGCTCCTTAGGCAGCACTGCCCAACCCAGGCGCCACCCTGTCATGGCATACGCCTTGGAGAAGCCATTTATTACTATAGCGTTATCCGTATACTCGAGTATGGTATGTGGGCTGCCTTTATATACAAGACCATGATATATCTCATCCGAGATCACTATAGGGCCGATGGATGAGATGCCCTTTATGTGGGTATCATCTAATACAGCCCCTGTGGGGTTTGCTGGAGAATTTATCAATATAGCCTTTGTCTTTGGGGTTATGGCACCCTTTACCTTATCAGGGTTTAATTGAAACAGATCATCGCTTAGTGTTGTGATACGCACCACCTTTGCAGAGAATATCTCTGCAAAATTTGGGTAGCACGCATAGTGGGGATCTGACATGATTACCTCACTATCGTTATCGAGAAAGATGGCAAATGCAATCATCAGTGCGGCCGACGACCCGGCTGTGACCAAGACCTGATCAGGGTCTATATCTACGTTGTATGCAGATTTATAGTGTTCAGATATGGCAACCCTCAATTCAGGTATACCCAATGAATGGGTATAATGGGTCTTACCCTCCCCGGTGGCCTTAAGTGCTGCCTCTATAATACACTCAGGTGTATCGAAATCTGGCTCCCCCACCTCCAAATGGATCACATCTGAACCAGAAGACGCCATTTTATTTGCTGCCTCTAGTATGTCCATCACCAAAAAGGGCTTTATGTTTTTGGCACTTTTAGATATATTCATAGTCACCAGGTTCTATATTTTGTCATCTTTTTCTTCTAACCTGGTTTGGGATGCTTGATCACTCTCTAGATCCTTAAGGACATCTGTTATTTCCATCTCAACAGATTTCAGACGCTGTCTTAGAAACTTTATCATGTTGGAAGCCTTCTTTACTTTATCCCCAAGCTCATCAATGGGGATATCTCCCTTATTCATCTTTTCTGCAATTGTCTCTAACTGTTTGAGTACGCTGGAATAGCTTTGATTTTTTTTCATATGTGCTCCTTGTCTTCGACCAAAGAAATGATCTTACCTTTATATAATATTGTGGTTAGCCGATCTCCTCTTGATACCCCTTGTGTATCCTTTAATGCCCTTCCATCAAGACCCAAGGTGATGCTATAGCCTCTACCGAGGACTGCCCTTGGATCCATAGCATTGAACATAGTATGTAACCTTTCCAAGGTAGCCTTGGCCTGGGTGATGGTAAAAAGGTTTGCACGACTTAGATCCAAAATGGAAGCACTTACAGAAGACAGGGCCCTACTGAATATGGAAGATACCCCCTGTTTTATATAGAGATAAAGTTCGGTGATCAGGTGGTCTTGAGTCTGAAGAACGTATCCAGAAGAGATAATAGTTGCCTCTTGGAGACGAGCTATATGTTGCCGCTTAGTTGAGAGCCTATTTATTGTGTCTGAACCTAGTGTATGGGCAAGGGATTTAAGGTTATCTATTGCCTTGGATGTCCATTTCTGAGCCATGATAGCAAGTATCCCGGCAAGCTCGTTCACCTTGGCCTTTGAATCTTTAATGATAGCGCCAGAGGCCAGGATAAGCTCACCTTCAATCTGTTCAATCTTATCCCGGAATTCATCTGCTCTACTTACCAGAAATTTTGCTACATCTGTAGGTGTAACAAAATAGTTATATGAGGTCATATCAGCCACGCTTAGGTCTATCTCATGGCCTATGCCCGTAATTACAGGCAGCTTGCACCTCGCTATTGCCTTACATATATCTATATCATCGAAATAAAAAAGCTCTGCTTTGGCGCCTCCACCACGGGTTATTGCAATCACATCTATATAGGGGATGCCTTCTAAGACTTCTATGCCCTTTACTACTTCATTTACAGTATTTTCTCCCTGCATATGGGCATCAAACAATGCAACCTTGAATGTGTAGTTGCTTTTTCTTAGTATACTCACAAAATCATTATATGCTGCAGAGCCCTTAGATGTGATAAGGCCGATATTTAGAGCAGGAAAAGGGAGCATAAGGCCCTTGTTCATGTCCATAATGCCAGAGGCTTTCAATATCTCTATGGTCTGGATCCTCTTTTTTGCAATGTATCCCAGTGTATAACTGGGGTCTATCTCATGTATTATGAGCTGGAATCTGCCTTCCTTTGTGTACAGATCAATCTGTGCCTTTACCTTTACCTGCAGCCCATCAGTGAGGATAAAGGATGATATACCCTGACGTTTAAGTGAGTTTTCCCACTTATTATGTGCTCCCTTAAAAAATGCACAGCTTACCTTTGCGATGTATTGGTCCCTGCTATCAGGTGCCTTTTCTATTAAATCAAAGTATGTATGGGAAGATTTTGCATGAGTCTTTAGCCCATGGATCTCCCCTACTACCGATATCTCTTTGTCAAACGCCAATGTAAGGGCATCTTTAGCAATCTCATTCAACCGACTTACTGTTAAGCAGGACACATCTAATGCAATACCAGAAAGCATCTTAAAGAATCAAGAGTTTCATTATGGAAGATAACCTTTGAAAAACCCTGGCTTATTCTTCTCTAAATTTGAATGTTATAGATGGACTTAGAATAGGATTTCAGGGGATAATCTCTGGACTTAGTAGCATATCAATGTTTTTACTCTTATGTAAAGCTTCTATCTTACCGTTAATATATGGTATATGTGAACCCAGGAAATGATTACAAACCCTTAGGAGATAAAACGAAGAGTATGAGGCGAATAAAATTATTATATATGGGGGATACATTACCTTATGACAACTAGTACTATAATACCCGAGAACATAAAGGTGCTTGTGTTTGATGATGATAAACGTATAACAAGCCTTATACATGATTACTTAGGCCAAAAAGGTTTTAAAGTGTCTACTGCGGTAGATGGGGAAATCGCATTAGAGCTCTTTAAAGAGGGTATATATCATATAGTAATTATAGACCTTTATATGCCGGGTATGAGTGGTACTGAGTTGCTCAGAGAAATCAAGCGAATAAAACCTGACACAGAGATTTTAATGATCACAGGTTTTGGGACTATAAAAGATGCTGTAGAATGCATAAAGCTAGGTGCTGCAGATTTTATTACAAAACCTATTATGCCAGATCATCTTCATATGACCATAAACAGGATCATTGAAGAGGCAAGATTGCGGGAAGAGGCCGAACTTGCATCTTACTATAAGCAGTTGTCCCATTTGGATGGACTTACCGGTCTGTATAACTTTCGCCATCTCAACTCTTCTTTAAAGAAGGAGGTAGAAAGACACTTAAGATATTCTCACCCACTAACCATTGCCATGGTCGATATAGATAATTTCAAGGAGTATAACGACTCAAGAGGACATGAAGAAGGAAATGAATTACTCGTCCGCCTCGCGCATGTCTTCCGTCATAATACAAGGAATTGTGATGTGCTAGTGAGATATGGTGGGGAAGAATTTGTAATAATATTCCCTGAAACCTCACTTGAAGAGGCTGAAGTGGTTGCAAAAAGGATACTTGTGGCAGTAGAGGCTTCTCTTGACATTAGCGTTACCATTGGCCTTACAAGCCTTCCCAAAGACACTACAGATTACAAGGAACTAATAGCATTATCTGATAAGGCCATGTATTGGGGTAAAACGCATGGGAAAAATCAGATTACAGTCTATGAGGAGATAACTTCAACATGAAGATAAAGATCCCCAGCCTTGCCTGCAGGATTTTTTCTGCCCACGTTTGAAAGCCGCAAAACCGTACCATTTTTAATGTTAGGAGGGATACCTACCTGTATCCTTTTGGGAGAAAAGCCTGGTTTGTATTCTACTGTAATGTGTCCGCCCCTTAAAGCAATATCTGGTGTGATTGTTATAGTATGATGGATATCCATAACATTATGAAAGATCTTGCTTGCCCCGTGGACAGCCATCCTTAGTATGCTACGCCTTAATATATCTCTGGGTCTCCCACCATAGACTATAGCCTCATATATAATGACCTTACCTATGTTAAAAAATTTCTCGATCCAGTCTCTCTTTATGGGCAGGTCGCTAAATACATCCCTATAGTTGGAATTGGAGAATATGTCATTGAATACACTTTCTTGATCAAATTTAGAAACATTATCAAAATTATAGATACGCCTCTTAGCAGGATCAATAAGAACCCCATATGCCTCTGTGATCTCTTTGAAGTGATCTTCTGCATCTGGGTCCCCTGTGTTTCTGTCTGGATGAAATTTCAGGGCAAGCCTTCTATACGCCCTTTTAATTTCTTCCGAGGTGGCCTCCCTTGAGACCTCTAATATATTATAATAGTCCTTTTGAATTTCCATAAAAGATATATAGACCAAAGGCTAGTCGCCTGACAAGATACTTAACTTCATTTATATAAACCTGCATGGCCTACCGACCACAACCAAGGGATGAAAAGGAACGTATCACAAAGTAGGGCATATTTCCCTGAACGGGCCGATGAGGGCAAAAGGCCCCTACATTTCCCATAAAACTATTTTTTTATCTTTTCGACTCACGGCTCACGACTCTTGACTCTCGACTATTCTTAATCACCCAACACCCAAAACTCAACACCTTTTTTTACTATTCACTATTTACTCTTCACTGTTCACTGTCTTCATACAAAAGACTGGAGAAACTCAAGTTCAGGCAGCTTCACTGCTGTAAGCGCCCCCCCATACACAGCTCCTGTATCAATACCTATCTTATCTGGCTTTACAAGTGGCACAGTAAATGGGGTATGCCCAAATATCACCTTTTTATTCAATCCTGTAGGAGAAGATACAAACTCATCCCTTATCCATATAAGATCACTATGTTCCTGTAAGTTTAGAGGGATACCAGGTCTTATACCTGCATGCACATATATATAGTCATCATCTTCATAGGACCACTTAAGATCAGCAAAGAATTTTTTATGTGTCTCAGGCAGGGCATCAGCAATATTCTGATCGGGCTTTCCCTTTGTATACGATTCTATAGTCATGCCCCCCCCATTGGAGAAATACATGAGGCTGTTTGTACCGTACTCAGTAAACTCCAAGAGCATGTCTTCATGGTTGCCCCTTAAAAAAACACATTTTGTTTCTGATGCAACCTCTATCAGCAGATCTATAACCTCTTTGGATGCATTTCCCCGGTCAATATAATCGCCCAAAAATATAAGGATATCATCGGAAGTGGCGCTAATCTTGGCCAGAAGGTCCTCGAGTTTATCTAGGCATCCATGTATATCGCCAATGGCAAATCTTTGCATGCCAAGTCACAGCCCTTTTTTTGCCTTAAGTATTTCTATCTTTAATTCTGGAATCTTTAATTGTGCTTCTTTTGATTTGGAGTTTAGCTCCAAAGCAAGCCTATATGCCTTTAATGAAGCATTTAGGTCATCAAGCCTTGCCTCTTCATTCCTACCTTTATAGAATGCCCTTGTCTCATAGGCATACGCCATACTAAGTGCCACTTCATAGTCTTTCTTCTTTTTAAGATATTTCTTACAGGCATCGATTGTCTTATCCGGACTGTGCATACCTACAGCAGAGACGACAAGACCTTTCATATCACTGAGCTTACCTGAGGTATCTACAAGCATGCTGTAAAACCTGTAGGCTTCTTTGTAGCGTTTTAGCTTAAGAGATAAGGATGCTGCCCTACCTAGCGCATCCTTATCTTTTGGTTTTACCTTTAACACCTTAATATATGTGTTTAAGGCCTCTTTTTTCCTGCCAGCCTTGTCATAAGATGATGCCAGATTATATAAAAGAACAGGATCATTAGGAGACAGTAAGGTAGCCTTTTTGTAGTATAGTATCTGTGATTTGGTATCCCCTAATCTGCCCATGCACATCCCTAGCTGTGCAAAGGCATTCTTATCATTTGGGAACAGCTTTACATAGCGCTTTAAGATAGCAGATGCTTTTTTGTAGTGATGTTTCTTTAATTCATCCTCAATAACTGTGATGAGTATCTCCTTTTTTTTGGTTGTGCTGGCTATCGACCTATAGAGGTGTAAGGCCTTGGCCCTTTGCCCGGTATCTTCATATGTCCTGCCCAGATCTAAGATAATAGACTCATTACCTCTGGCAAGGGTTAATGCCTTTTCCAAATACCCTATACGATTTTGCATATCAGAAAGCCTGCCTGCGATATAGGCCATGCGTTTATATGTATTTGCAGTTTCCCTTTCCTTTTCTACTATCTCCTGGCATGCGGCAAGTGCCTCTTCAAGCAGGTCAAGCTTTATATAATATCTGGATAACCTTGCAAGTGAGGAGACATCATCAGGGTTTGACTCGACAACTTTCTTATAAATGCCCACAAGGGATGTAAAATCGCCTTTTTCTGATAAAAGTTTATCAAGTTCATCTAAAAAGTGGGTGTTTCTAGGGAAATTTGTGTGGGCATTTTTTACAATCGCTATCTTTTCATCTATATCCCCGGCCTTTGCTATCCTACGGGCAAAATCTTCTTCTGTTATCTCAAACTCTAAAGGTACCTTTGCTATCTTATGGTCAATGTAGTATATATTTACAGGGATAGATTTCACGCCTACATTTATAAGTTGTTTTCTTATTTCTGATACATCCAAAAGCTCACCCAGGTCATTGGGCTTGCCAAACCCCTCTACGTCTGCACTCATATACGAATCAAAGAAGGTATTTGCGTTCACCTTTGTGATTACTATGGTTTCATCCCCTTTTATCTTTATATTCTGGCCTGCCTTAAATATCTTTGGGTGCTCATCTATAGTGACCTCAATAGAGATAAACCTTGGTGGCCTTCTAAATATGAAAGAAATAGTGGCCTCCCTTAGAAGACCTATTGGGCCGCCTATAGGGACAATCAAAAAAAATATTACGCCTATTAGTATCACAAGGAGGGCTATAATGCCTGCATTGCCTCTATTTCTCATATTCTCTCCTAATTTCAGATATCCTTAAAAAAATAATACCAATATCAAAGGTATATGTCTATCACCAATGTTTTTTATCAGATAGGGGGGTAGGCGACAGAACCCTGAAAAAGCCTGGATTCATACGTACTAATACCGTACCAGGTGTGCACTTTTTCTGTACCGATGAGGGTCTATGAATTTTGGACGGTCATATGGTCCGCTTAAAATGGATGATTTTTTCCTCCAGGCAAGTGCAAAAATAAAAAACCGCAAAAATGACGTTTTTTTGCAGTTACCTGGAGCAAAAAATAATATAAAATTTAACCAGCGTAGAGGCGTATTTTTTCTCAAACCATTTTCCCTCATATTCTCAAACTAAATTCCCCGCTACATTCTCCACCTTCATCTTAAAATCAAAAATCTACTCTGACCCCAATT
>CAZVAH010000042.1:8077-9292 GCA_964625035.1 uncultured Bacteriovoracaceae bacterium
ATTAAGAGGTCCGCTGCATTGAATGGTTGAACAATGGATTGAAACGACCTTTCAAGTCGTCTCAATCCTTAATAGGATATATGAAGCTTCGATTTAATCTAGCGGTCTGATTGTTTCGCAAAGACATATCCAAAAGGTATTGCGATCAGATTACCCACAATGTAGGTGGCGAAAATCACCACATACACAATTGCGTAAGCCGGAAATTTGCCTCCAAATAGAATGGGAAGGATGACACCAATGAACCAGATAACTTTATAGGTCAGTTCGAGTAACAAAACAGGAGTGAATTTTAGAGGAGACCGTAGGCCCAATATAGACAGAAGCGCAAATGCAAGGAAGACGCTCCCACAAACACCTAAGACGATCGGATCTTGAATTGGCCAGCCGAATGTTGACTGCATGACATCAGGCATGATAATGACTCCCAATCCAAATCCTCCTGCCCCAACAATAGTGTAAATATACATTCCCTTGAGCCAACCCCACCGAATCTTGACATCTTCATTCATTGCTTTTCCTCCTTTTTGAAAGTAGTGTTTTTATGCCGAAATTTCATATAACGTACTCTTCAGCGGCCGCTTTTAGCGGTCGGCTGCAAGAGCCTTGTTAGCCGTTTTTCTTTCTCATTAATGCGCAGATCGCCTTATGACTATCATGCTTTCCTCTAACCTCTATCGTTGTTACCTCATCTATTTCAAACCACTTTGCAAACAATGGCTCAATTTCTTTTTCGTTTGAAAAATACAGGACGGTACCCAGAGGCGTTTTCCTGTATTTTCTCGCACCTCCAAATTGTGGATCATCCTCGCTGAAGCAAACCGAAAGGTAGTTTCCAGCATAATTTAAAAGCCTATGGACGTTTCGAACATACTTTTCTCTATCCTCCGGGAAAATATGGTGCAGCAACTCCCAATCATACGCAAAGTCGTATTTTTCAATGATTTCCGGAAGCAGGCCAAGCACATCAGCAGCGACAAACCGACACGCAACCCCGGCTTTCAAAGCCGAACTTCTTGCAATCTCGATTGCGCTTTCAGCTATATCAACGCCCGTCGCATCAAAACCAATTTTTGAAAAATTTATTACGTAGTTGCCAGCACCACAGCCGAATTCAATCAATTTGCATGGCTTTATAGTGCCTCTTGTCACAAGACCCAATAATATTTCTGGTGTGTCTTCGATATTCCACGGAATTTTATTCGGTTCGATTTC
>CAZVAH010000043.1:0-9136 GCA_964625035.1 uncultured Bacteriovoracaceae bacterium
ATATAATATTGTACTCACTGATCTTTATATGCCTGAGCTTGATGGCTTGGGGGTAATACGACATATAATTGAGAACAACCTGGATTGTGCAGGCATCATATATACGGGATACGGATCCATAAAGACAGCAGTAGAGGCCATGAGGATAGGGGCCTTCGATTATATAACCAAGCCGTTTAAGCCAGATGAGATTAGAGTTGTGGTAGAAAAGGCCATAGAGTATTTAAACTTACGGGAAGAAAACTTACATCTCAAGGAACAGTTAAAGGCACGATACAAGTTTGATAACATAGTGGGCAATTCTGATAAGATGCAAAAGGTCTTCGAGATGGTAGGAAAGATAGCTGCTACTGAGTCTACTGTCCTGATTTTAGGTGAATCTGGTACAGGCAAAGAGCTTATTGCCCGGGCTATTCATTATAATTCTTCCAGGGGGCAGCATCCCTTTGTTCCTGTAAACTGTGGGGCCATTCCGGAGGAACTTTTAGAAAGTGAATTGTTCGGGCATGAGAAAGGGGCATTCACCGGGGCATTTAGAGCCAGGGTGGGCAGGTTTGAACTTGCTCAAGGGGGAAGTATATTTTTAGACGAAATATCTGAGATGAGTCCGACGCTACAAGTAAAGCTTTTGAGGGTTCTACAGGAACGCGAATTTGAACGTGTAGGTGGGGTGAAATCTATAAAGGCAGATATAAGGGTTATAGCTGCTACGAATAAAGATCTTGACGAAGAGGTAAGGAAGAGCCGCTTCAGGGAAGATCTTTATTATAGGCTTAATGTTATCCCAATATCCCTTCCGCTGCTTAGAGAAAGGAAAGATGATATCCCGCTTCTTATAAAGCACTTTCTTGCCAAATATGGCTCAAATGGGCTGAACAAGGTAGAAGATTTTAGCAAGGATGCAATGTTGGCCCTCATGCAGTATAGATGGCCGGGTAACGTAAGAGAATTAGAGAATCTTGTAGAGCGCATGGTAGCCCTTTGTGATGGTCCTGTAGTGGAGGTAGCAGATCTACCTGACAAGATTCTTGCTGACTCTTCTGAGATATCCTCCGGTATCCCGCAGATAGAGTTGCCCGATGGAGGTATAGATTTATCCTCTACAGTAAATGAGTTTGAAAGGGCTATTATCATAAAGGCACTAACCAAAAGCGGTTGGATAAAAAACAGGGCTGCCCGGCTTTTACATGTGAATCGCACCACGTTAGTTGAAAAGATAAAAAAACAAAAACTTACAAGGCCAACCGAACCAGAACAAATGAATGGGTAGATTCATTATTGGCGGATAAGATTCTACGCATTTTCTGAGGCTTCGCTAAGAAAATGAGGCCCTACGGATAGTTGTAAGTCAAATAATGGGCGATCATCACTTTATCTCCTTAACATCCCCCTAACCCCCCTCAAGGGGTAACACCCCTGCACCCCTCAAAGGGGGACTGGATATTGCCAGATGTTATTATCAAAATAAATACAAGATAGTATCCATACAGGGATACTTTTTTGCTGATGTTAAATTTTTAAGTGCATACTTTTTGTTTAAGGCCACGGTGCTATTTATCGTTCCCCGTTTGGTCATCTTCTTTTTGGGGTTTATCAGAATCTTCTACTACGATCCTAACCCTGCTTATGCGATTGCCCCGCATGCGTTCTACCTTGAAATGCATGTCTTTCCAAATAACGGTGTCTTCTTCCTCTGGGATCCTATCTAAAAGTCCGTAGATAAACCCTCCCAGCGTATCAAACTCCTCAGGAAATGCCTTATCAATGTTTCGGCTCAGATCTCTAAGCCCAATATTTCCTCTCGCCAGAAACGTGTTTGGATTTACAGGGACAACAGGTGTAAAGGTGTTGTCATGCTCATCTGTAATCTCGCCGACGATTTCCTCAAGGATGTCTTCAAGGGTAATGGCTCCCTTTACGGTTCCATACTCATCCACAACAAATGTCAGGAGGATATGCAGCCTCTGGAAATCCACAAGCTGAGAAAAGATGGGCTTTGTCTCTGGGACAAAGTTTACCTCCCTAAGGTGGTCCTTAAGTTTAAAACTTGCCTTGTCATTTACAAAATCCCACATGTCCCGAATATGGAGATACCCAATGATATTATCCGGGCTATCTTCATACACAGGATACCTTGAGAATGTATGTGTAGCGATTGTATCAATGATGTCATCAAAACTACTATCTATTGGTATGCACACAAGGTCGTTTAAGGGAAGCATGACTTTTTTCACGGGGACAGTGTCCATATCCATAATTGCAATCAACATAGTTGCCTTTGATTCTTGAATAAATCCTTCTTTACGCCCCATTACTATGACCGAGCCAACATCCTCTTCTGTCAACAGGTCAGCTTTTCCCATGTCCACCCTAAACAGGGATAGAATACCTCTTGATGCCAGGCTGAGGCCGTAAGCTATAGGGCTGAAGACCTTTATAATCCCTGTTAAGGGATAGGCCACTCTCATAGAAGTATTATCTGGCCTGTATGCAGCCAAGGTCTTTGGCATAATCTCTGCAAATATAAGGATAATTATAGTCATTGCTATTGTGGCATATACAATCCCCTTCTCTCCGAACATGAAGATAAAAAGAGCAGTAGCTATGGCTGAGGCCAGGATATTTACAAAGTTGTTACCAAGCAGGATTGTGCTTATAAACCGATCAGGGGTTTTTAATATGTGCTCTACCCTGGATGCGTCGCGATTGCCTTTGTCTGCAAGGTGCCTTATGCGAAACCTGTTTGATCGCATAAGGGCAGTCTCGCTCCCAGCGAAAAAGGCTGAGAAACCTATAAGTATTACCAGGAGAACCAAATATAACACCTCTTTTGTACCAAATGTTATTTCCATCGATTACCTCTTGCCATGAAGGGGGCAAATAAATGCAATTGCATTGCCCTGTGCTGTGGTTTGTCTTCATACACAGATACATAATCCGGGGGTACCTTATCTACAAATTCTGATGGATTTAAAAGAGGGCACACAAGGTAGAGGCGCTCTGATGCCCGGGTCATTGCTACGTAAAACAGGTTCTTCTCTTCTGTAATGTCTTCGTTAGCCAGAGGAAAGATCCCTTGATTCAATCCTGTAATAAAGACACAGGCAAATTCCAGGCCCTTTGCTGCATGTGCGGTGATGACTCTCACCTTTTCTCCTGTAAGCACACTTTGATCATTGCTTAATCTACACCATCTTATAAATTCATCAACCTCATGCCCGAAAATTTGAGCATATTTGTAAAACTCATGGGATTTATCTATCTTAGGCAGCGTAAATAAACCAGATCCTTCTATTTCATCCAGTCGATCTGTTATATTACCTGACAGGCCCTTTATAAGATTTTGGGCATCTTGTATCCTTTGTGCAACCAGGGGGTTAGTTATAAGGCTTGCATCTATACGCTCAAGCGTTTTGGCCCCGACGCCCTTCACGGTGGGTAACCAGTTGCCATTTTCAAGGATTGCAATCCTTTGCGCAACCCCGTCTACCTCGGAGAGGGGCTTAGCATAGGCGGATTCAAAGGGAACAGATGCCTTTTTAAGCGCATCTGCTATCTGTTTTGTCTGGGCGGAAGTGCGCACGATCACTGCAATATCCCTTAATGAATACTCGGCCTTGGCCTTACCCACGGTAGAATGGGAAAGCCCCCCAGCGAGTGCTTCTATCTCCTTTGCGATAAAGAAGGCAGGAGAAGTTGTCCTTACAACATTGATCGGTGGCCCTTTTTTTGAGCTCAAAACAGCTTTTTCCCCTATAAATGTATTTGATGCCCCTGCAATAGTAGTATTTAGCCTGTACGTATCTTTTAATTCTATGGCGGAGGCCCCTGTAAAGTCTTTAAAAAATCTATCAAATGCATCTGGACAAGATCCTCGGAAGCCATATATGGCCTGGTTCGGGTCTCCTATGACCATTATACTCTTGGCCTTTTCCCCGATGGCCTTTAAGAAATAATACTGAACAGGATTTATATCCTGGAATTCATCCACCATTACATAGTCCCATGGAGGTAAAAATATCGATGCATCCATAGTCCTTATTGCTTCCATTATGAGGCATTCAAATGGATAAAGGTTTTCTCGCCTGAGGGCGTCCAATTCTTTCTGCTCTTGTTGCTCGATCCCCTGCTGTGTGGCCAGATGCAATATCAT
Organism: uncultured Bacteriovoracaceae bacterium; assembly: GCA_964625035.1. Lineage (GTDB taxonomy): Bacteria > Desulfobacterota > Desulfomonilia > UBA1062 > UBA1062 > JAGGYK01. The sequence goes on from CAZVAH010000043.1 coordinate 4,154, forward strand.
GTTTGAGACAAAGGTCTTGGGATCACCAATCCCCTTGTTCATAGCCCTTCTTACAAGGAGTGGTTCGTCTGCAATTTCAAAGATGGTGCCTGCCTCATGAAGTATCTTTGCTGCAAGTGCATGGAAGGTGTATATATCGACACCAACTATATCCAGTCTGTCTTTGATTTCTTGGGCCGCTTTTGTGGTAAAGGTTATTGCAAGGATACGTCTAGGATCTATTCCTTGTTGCAACAGGTCCCTTATTCGCTCCACAAGGGCCCTGGTCTTTCCAGTGCCTGGCCCTGCTTTGACTATAAGATGCCCTTGTCCAAAGCCTACGGCATGGGTTTGGTTTTTATTAAGTTTAAGACTGGCCTTTCTATCTTCTTTCTGAACTACAACCTTTGTGAGGGGGGCGCGCTTTTGGGGGATATCGAAAGGCAGGCCCATATCCTTAAACAGGCCTTTCATCTCCAAGTCATGAAAGACCTTTACCTTCCCGAATTTGCCATCAAACCCGGGTTCTTTTTTTACATCATGCTTACGCATCTTAGATATGGCAAGCGCTAATATATCGCCCGCCACTTCCTTTATTTCATCCAAATCAGCATCTAGTAGCAGAGGCAGTTCCCCTCCAAGGGACAGTATTAATCTATCGTAAGAGGATGTGACCTTTTTAGAGGTGGGGCCAACGCGCATAATCTCTCCTAAGATCTCTGCTAAAGGTATGAGGGAATAAAAAGGCCTTGCTCTGTCTGGCAACTTACCTTTTTCTCTGTCAGACAGGGCCTTTACGCGATTTAAAACCCCGACGGTTATCTTTTTCCCGCAGACAGGGCATATACCTCCCACCCTCTTTGTCTCCTCAGGGGTCAGTACCACCCCACACTCGCGATGCCCGTCCAGGTGATATTTTCCCTCTTCAGGGAAAAATTCTACTGTGCCTGAAAGTCCACGTCCTGTTTTTAAGGCATTAAGGATGGAAAAGTAATCAAGTGTTGTATCAAATATGGTAGCCTCTCTTCCTATCTTGCCTGCAGAATGGGCGTCGGAGTTTGATATAAGGTGATATCTGTCAAGGGAGCTTACCTGCCAGTTCATGGGCGGATCAGAAGAAAGCCCTGTCTCCACAGCAAAGATATGTGGCTCCAAATCACCGTAACATTCTTTAATGGAATCAAACCCAGATTTAGACCCGAGTGCAGAAAACCATGGAGTCCAGATATGTGCGGGGATAAGAAATGCATTGGCATCTGCTTCTAATACAATCTCTAACAGGTCTCTTGATGTAATCCCTAAGATAGGTCTCCCATCAGAGATGATATTACCTTTTTGCGCCAGGGAGGCGCTTATCTTATGAACTGCATCCATAGTTGGGGCACTTATGAGGTGATGTACCTTTCTTACCGTGTCCCCTTGTTTGTATATTGTGCTGATCTCGCTGGTTAATAGGAAGCGGACCCCTATATCTTGATCTTTAAGGCGCATGAGCCCTGGTTCAGCAGGGGCAAGGTTTTCCTCTAATTCTTTACTCCAGTGGGGGTGTGTAAAGTCTCCTGTTCCCAGGACTTTTATCCCTTTTTTTGCTGCTCCCTTGCCTAACTCAGATATGGTGAGAGCCTTGCTCGTTGCCCTGGAAAAGCGAGAATGCACATGCAGATCTGCCAGGAATTTCATTGTTCTTTCAATAGACCGCCATAACTCGGGTAGAAAAGACTAAGATGTGCTTTTTCAATGTTTCCTCTATGACTTTTGAATCCGATGGCTTGTCCTTATTACATCATTGTAGTATCTTGTTGAAGAAATGTTATATAGAGGATCCTCAATCATATTGGTTTTTATCACCATATTTCTATTATTATCATGTTCTAAAGACAATCACAAGGGTCGTATAATAGATGATGCAGATGATGGTAGCCCGATATATGGAGACATCCTTATGATGTCATCTATTGGTGATGCCTCAAACCTTATACCCATGCTCGCATCCGACAGTGCATCGCATGAAGTGGCAAGCTTTATCTATAACGGGCTGGTAAAATACGACAAAGATTATCATATGATAGGTGATCTCGCTCAGTCATGGGACATAAAAGACGGAGGGAAAAGGATAAGATTCTATCTAAGAAGAGGCGTGATGTGGCAGGATGGAACACCTTTTAGCGCAAAAGATGTGATGTTTACATATAAGACCATTATAGATCCTAAAACGCCTACTGCATATTCAGGCAGGTACAGATTGGTAAAGGAGGCCAAAGTTATAGATGATTATACCTTTGAGGTCACCTATGAAAGGCCTTTTGCCCCTGCACTCATAAGCTGGGGGCTTGAGATTATCCCGGAGCATCTATTAAAAGGTAAAAATATATCCGCCTCTCCCCTTACCAGGGCCCCTATCGGCACAGGGCCATTCAAGTTTAAAAGGTGGGATGTGGGCTCTAAGATCGTTTTGGAGGCAAACGAGTCATATTTTGATTCGCGCCCTTATCTTTCAGGGCTTGGCTATACCATCATCCCTGATCAGGCCACGCAGTTTATGGAACTTAAGGCAGGGGGCATTGACCTGATGGGGCTATCTCCTTTGCAATATCTTAGGCAGACAGATTCTCCTAAATTGAGAAATATGTATAATAAATATAAATATCTATCTGATGGATATACATATCTAGGATTTAATCTGAAAAGATCCCCTTTTGATAACAAGAAGATAAGGCAGGCCATAGCCTATGCTATAGATAAAGAAGAAATCATTAAGGGAGTGCTGCTCGGTCTTGGCAAGACGGCAACAGGGCCGTATAAGCCAGGCACTATATGGTGTAATCCAAATGTCAGGAGGTATCCCTATGATAGAGATAAGGCCACAGAGCTTCTTAAGGAGATGGGGTTTGAGGATCATGATGGGGATGGTATTATCGATAAAGACGGCAGGGCCTTTGAATTCACTATCATTACCAATCAGGGCAACTCTATGAGGGAAAAGGCCGCCCAGATCATTCAACATAGGCTAAAGGACGTGGGGATAAAGGTAAATGTACGCATCATAGAATGGACTGTATTTTTAAAGGAGTTTGTGGACAAATCCAATTTCGATGCGATTATCCTTGGATGGAACATCTTGCAGGATCCTGATCTTTATACGGTATGGCACTCTGAAAGTGAACTCAATTTTGTAGGATATAGGAACCAGGAGGTAGATAGACTCTTAGAAGAAGGCAGGCATACCTTTGATCAGGAAAAGAGAAAAGCCTGCTATTTTAGGATACAGGAGATCCTGGCAGAAGATCAGCCGTATGTATTTTTATATGTTCCTTACAGCCTTCCTATTGTGAGTGCGAGGTTTAAGGGTATAAAATCGGCCCCTGCCGGCATTATGTATAATATCAAAGACTGGTACGTGCCAAAGGCACAACAAAGATATAGTATCATCCCTTAAAAAATTATGCTTGGATACTTCTTAAAACGCGTTTTTCAATTGATTCCTACATTCATAGGGATTACTATTATCTGTTTTTTAGTGGTACACCTTGCCCCGGGTGAGCCTACTGCCCTTCAGACCGAGCTGAACCCCAATATTACGCATGAAGCCATAGAACAAATGAGGCATCACTATGGTTTAGATAGGCCGCTTGCTGTACAATACTTCATATGGATAAAAAACCTCTTAAAACTGGATTTTGGCAGGTCTATTTCATCAGATGAGAGGCCTGTATGGGAAAAGATAAAACAGAGACTACCCATCACACTCTATATTAATATTGCATCTTTGATTATCATCTTTATTGTTGCTATGCCTTTGGGCATTATCTCTGCAGTAAGACGTGGCAGTACCCTTGACAGGACAATCACAGCAGGGGTATTTATTGGTTTTTCTGTTCCGGGTTTCTGGCTTGCCCTTATCTTGATGGATCTGCTCGGTGTAAGGCTTGGATGGCTTCCTATATCGGGGATACATTCACATGGGTATCTATACATGGGTATAACGGAAAGGATTTTAGACCTTACAAGACACATGATACTGCCAGTATTGATATCTGCTGTCGGGTCGCTGGCAGGGCTGAGTAGATACATGAGGTCCAGCATGTTGGAAATAATACGTCAGGATTACATCACCACTGCCAGGGCAAAAGGGCTATCTGAAAAGGCGGTGATCTATAAGCACGCCATGAGGAATGCGCTGCTTCCAGTAATTACCATCCTTGGCCTGTCCATTCCAGGTCTTATAGGGGGCAGCGTTATATTTGAAAGTATCTTTTCCATACCAGGGCTCGGCCTGTTATTTTATCAGGCGATCATGATGCGGGATTATAATATGATCATGGGTAGTCTTACGATTGGTGCAATCTTGACTTTGGCAGGAAACTTGATAGCTGATATTGCCTATAGTATTGCGGATCCAAGGATAAGGGCGAGCTAAGATGGGTTTTTGGAAAAGGTTTTCAAGAGACCCTGTTGCAGTTACAGGCCTGATCCTTGTACTCGTATTCTTTGTGATATCCATATTCTCATCCATTATTGCCCCATATGACCCTAACGCAATAAATGTGGAGAGTATCCTTTTCTCTCCATCTAAGGCCCATATATTCGGTACAGATGAATTAGGCAGGGATGTGTTTTCCCGGATGGTCTATGGTGCGGGAATATCCTTAAAGGTGGGGTTTGTTGCAGTAGGGATAGCTGTGCTCATAGGGATAGTATTAGGCTCTATTGCAGGTTACTATGGTGGGTGGATAGCTGCCTCCATAATGAGGCTTGTAGACATTATGCTCTGCTTCCCATCATTTTTTTTGATCCTTACTGTGATCGCCTTTATGGAACCGAGCATATTTAATATCATGGCAGTGATTGGGCTTACATCATGGATGGGGATTACAAGGCTTGTGCGTGCAGAATTTTTGAGCTTAAAGGAGAGGAACTTTATACTGGCTGCACGGGCAATGGGGGCAAGCGACTTTAGGATCATATTTGTCCATATTCTGCCAAATGCGATGGCACCAGTACTGG
>CAZVAH010000044.1:0-8890 GCA_964625035.1 uncultured Bacteriovoracaceae bacterium
CGGCAAAGCCAGTGCCGAACCTATCATATAAGGTCAGCACGGCCTCGGCATCGGTATTATTGCCCTTTTGTTGATTGTACACACGTCCATCAAGGACTACTGCCCTTTTCTCATCGGATGTATGATGCGATCCATCCTTGCAATCTGCCCCGAGGTTCAGTTCATTGCACCCTAGATTTATCTGACCATCGTGGTATATCCATGTCTCATGTGGACCTCTGTACTTGATCGTCTCAAGCATTTGATTTAATTTTCCATTGTCAACACCCAGAATTCCTGCAATTCCTGCCATGAACAAAATCCTTTCTTTAAATGGTATCTTCTGTTATCGCTACGATTTTGCTTTCCGAAAGTCATCAAGCGCCCTAATTGCCTCAAAACCATCAACACAATAGGCATCCGCCCCTATCTCACGAGCATATTCCTCAGATACCGCTGCTCCACCAATTATGACCTTGACCTTGTCCCTGAGATTATCTTTTTTCAGTGCTTCAATTACCTCGCCCATGTGCACCATCGTTGAAGTCAGTAAAGCAGAGAGCCCCAGGTAGTCGGGTCTTTTTTCTTTTACATATTGGACAATCTTTTCTGTGGGCATATCTATCCCCAGGTCCACTACTTCATAACCTGCCCCTCTAAGCAAGGTTGTCACGATACTCTTTCCGATATCATGGATATCTTTCCTTACCGTGGCTATAGCGACCCTTCCTTTTGTTTTAATATTGGAGGCTTCCAAAAGTGGCTTCAAGATATCCATACCTGCGCTTACTGCCTCGGCAGATGCCAGCATGTCAGGGATGTAAAATTCCTTGGCATTAAATCTATCTCCAACAACCTCCATTCCTGGGGTCAGGCCTTTTGTGATTATTTCCTTTACTGGGATATTGTTTTCCAGAGCCGACCGGGTCAACTCTTCTACGCCGGGTGTGCCGGATAGTTCTTCGTCTATTCCTTCGTCATCCTTGGTCTTTCTTCCCTGTATAACGTTTTCTTTAAGCATGGGAATAATATCTTCACTCATCATTAACTCCTTTGTTCATATATGTTTAATCTTGGCAACAAACCAGGTATCTCCTGAAATATCCTGGAAGTGGTAGTCTGATCAATATGGTTCACGGGTCTTTCAAGGAGTTCGTTCATCCTTTCATATGCCAGTGTGAACACGTTATCTGTTTCCCCTTCTCCTTCAAATGGATATGGAGATGAAAGTATACCGCTGCGCATCACCTTGCGAATATAGCTGATGTAAAGCTTTTGCGGGGTTTGAACAACCTTTCTTATCTGTTCCAATGTCTCTGTGATTTCCATCTTATCGATCTGTGGTGACCTTAGGAAAAACTTAATCATCTGGAAGTGGGCATCGTCCAAAACGGCCTGAGGCAGACAAAAAACAGAATTGCAATCAAGAAGACCATATGCACAGTGCAAATACTGCGGACCGCTCAAGGTTACTAGTATGTCTGAAAATAATCTCTCAATTGATGATTGTTGTCCCGGCACCTTCGAGTCACACACTCCAGCAGTAGAATAGTTAGGTATCTTATAAAAACGTGCCATTTGCGCGCAGTCAATGTTATACTGGCTGGTCTCAACGGATCCATAGGAATCGCCCAGGGTGTCCATCCGTGCCTTCACTGGCACGCTGCCATATATTACAGGTGTTCCTCTATTCACCAGTTGGCCCAATGTAATCCCTGCAAGCACCTCGGCATTTATCTGAGCAATAATACCGGCCTCCTTGATCGGAGCAGTGGTTCCTGCCTGAGGCGAGGATGAGGCTACTACAGGTAATCCCCTTTTACATATCTCGATAAAGGTCTTGGTCGTATCATCAACAAATTGCAAAGGGCTCTTTACCAGGCAGGTTATAAACGAAATGATAGGGTTTTCCTTGAGTTGTTCTTTACCACCTGCAATCAAGGAGGCCATGTTCACCACATTGTCCAACTGGTCCAGGTTCGTAAGTCCGGCCATTACATGTTTGGTGGTATTGTTCAGGCAGGCGAAAAATTTATTGACGTCCTTGTTATCATCTGTAATGTCCCTGTCCTGGATATTCACGGTGCGTATAAAACCATCAAGCGTCTCCAGATGTTCACAGACATGCGCCGCATTGCAGAGATCGGCAACTGTCCCTCGACGCGGGGTAAATTCAGGCAGGCGAATCTCGATATCCGGATCAGATCTTTTGGTGTATGTCTGGATATCAACATCCAGCCAGATATTGGTCTCAGAGCCTGAAATGAAATATACCCTTGGCTCGTCACCATGCATCACAAGCGTATTATCCTTATTTCTGGCGCCTAGTTTGACTGTTTTAGGTGTACTCTCGATGGCATCAAGCACGAGCTTCTCTGGGATTTTGACCCACCAGGCTGGGGGGTCGCTTGACTTAATCTTTGTGACATCTGCCCCGCTTGCACTAAATATCTCTGCGGCCTCCCTGCTGAAACATATCAGGCCAGGGTCACTCAAGATCTCCATGGAGGCCTTGTGGATTTCTTCTATCTGCTTACCAGTCATCCTTTCATATGGGGTGTCAACCAAGATTCCTTCTCTGGGCATTTTATATATCTCCTCTTTTTATTATCACATGATGCGTTTTAGTCTGATAACAGGCCCTTTCTGTGAGCCCTGAGAAATCCTTTACATAAGGGGTCTTTATCTGTAAGCATGTCCGCAACCTTAACCATGCCCATCAACTTGGTATCAAGTGGGTTCATTATGGCAGCATCGAGTCCCGCTGATGCCGCCATTAGCATGAAAGACTGGTTGATCATACCTCTGTTTGGTAGCCCATAGGAGATATTGCTAAGTCCCAATATAGTTTTGGCGCTTGGATAAAGAGATTTAATCTGCTCAATGGTCTTTATCGTAACGAGTCCTTGGGACGAATCTACGGCGATGGGTAGCACCAGTGGGTCGAAATATATCTGATCTCTTTTAACGCCCACACGCTCCAGGTGCTTTATTATCATCTCAGCGGCATCCAGCCTTTCTTTGGCTGTTTTTGGAATACCTGTATCCTTCGTAACCAGGGCCACCAGGGATGCATGCCGCTGTGCTGCCAGGCGACCGACAGTATCCAGCCTCTCAGGGTCGGCATTAACAGAGTTGATCATTACCTTTTCACCTCTGTATCTATCGAGTGCAACCTTCAAGACAGAAGGGTCATCGCTATCGATGCACAAGGGCTTACCAGTGGCATCCTGGACTATATCTATCAGCCATTCCATTATGGCTGTTGCATTTTGCCTGCTATCCCGGCCTACGCCGGCATTTACATCGACAAAATCAGCCCCGGCCTCGGCCTGAGATCGGGCAAGTCCGGCCAAGAATTCCTGGTCTCTATTAGATATGGCCTGCCCCACGGATTTAATGGACGCGTTGATCTTTTCACCAATTATCAGCATGCTATCCCTCTCATGGAAATTTCACTCCTGGTATCACCTTCTTCAAGTGGGATCTAATCTCTTCTGAGATAAAGGTTCGAGGTTCTCGACCGAGAATTTTCAGTACCTTTTTAGTGGCCATTGACCTTGTATCCTTTGCGCCGGCAGCCTCCCACTTATCCCTGTCCTTCTTATCACTTAGCTGAGGGAGATATTGTTCAGTACGCATATGTTTACGTGTATGGCGTGCAGAGACATAATTACCCCCAGGGCCCGTTGCCTTGATCAGATCAAATGCCAAGGTTTCATCGTTTACATCAATACCTTTAACAGCACGCATAACCATGCCGATAATCTCATTATCAATGATTAGTTTATCATAAGAAACAGTCATGCAGAAATCAAGGAATCCTGCTGCGTCATGGATTAAATCTCCACCAGCCAATGCAACCATGAGATTGGTGCTGGCTGATTCGTATCCTGCTTGAGAGTCATTTATCTTGGAATCAGACATGCCCGCTGTCCCATAGTAGGGGAGGTGGTAAAACTGGGCCATTTGAGCTGCTGCTGCGTTTATCAGCCCCATTTCCACTGCCCCTGAAAGGTATTTCATATTGCGCATGTCTGCAATAGATGCGACACAACCATAGAGTGTTGGAGCTCCTGGATTGGCGAGTTGAGCAAGCATAACCCCGGCCAGTGTATCCACGTTTTGTATAACCAGATTACCGGCCAAGGTAACAGGGGAAGTGGCGCCACAAAGGGGCTCTGCCGGAACTACCACGGGGATATGATTGCGGGCCACCTCTATGGTGAGGCTTGAATAATATTCATCCAGCATCAAGGGGCTGACTACGCATGTCACCATGGAAATAACAGGTCGGTCTCTGAGTTTGCTTGGGCTACCGACAATGAGTTCTGCCATCTTGATAACATTTTTTACCCCTTCAATTGTATAAATTCCCCCCATGATGTGTTTTTGGGTATAATTCAAGGCGGTTCCAAAGCGATTGACATCCACATCTTTTACAGGGAGGTCATTTGGGTAAACGTTGAGCATGTAAAAGTGGATGTTGTCCAGTACTTCCACAATACGAGATATGTCTTTGATGTCTTTAAGCGTGGCCTTTCGCGAATCATCAGAGCCTGGGTCTTGTACATTCAGAGCAGTCCCACCGGTGCCCATATATACATTGTTTCCACCGATCTCGCAGTCAAATCTCCCATTATTAGCACGGCCGCAAAGACAGACAACCGAAGGTGCTTTTTGTATCAGATCTTCCACCAGCCTTGCGGGGATCTTGACAATCTGATGGTCGTTTTTATCCACCTTTGCCCCAGCTTTGCGGAAAAGCTCCAACGCTTCAGGTAAATTCACCTGTATCCCTACTTCCTCGAATACCCTCATGGTGGTTTCATGGATCTTGTGGATATCATCCTGGCTCAGTGGCTGGTAAGGATGGCAAACTTGTTGCGTATCCAATTGAAAGGCCTCTTTTTTATTTAGCATATCTATTTATATCCTACGATGCGGACAATTGGTGCGGGGACATTTAGCGCAGGCGTTTGAGTCTTCTTGAATGGTTTTAGCCGGCCCAATGCCTATAATCCCTGAGACTGACTTCCGCGGTTGCATCAGGCACTCGTTTGAAAGAGCGACCTCTGCAGGGTTAGCAGGCAAAACAGAAAACAGCTTTTCCTCCTCCTTCAGCGGCCAGTCACAATACCCTGGGCTGTAGCGCATGGTTATATCATGGTCTTTTTGTGTTGTGCGTGCGATTGTGTCTTCTATGTGTTGTGCAGCTGATTCGGCCGCTAGAGAACCTGCCATGTCTAGAATTATGCCTGTGGATGGACTGTTTTCCATACTCTTACTAATGACTTGGTCAATCTCCGGGCCAAGTGTAACCACAAAGACAGCGGCTTTTTCGCAATTACTCAATACATGTGTGAGTTTTTTACTGCTGAAAGTAGTTTCACTGCCGAGGCGAACAGACTTTTTATCGGTGTGTACTGGGAATATTTTGTACAGTGCCTTGGGTTTCCCTATCTCACGAACCTTTTCAATAGCCTTTCTGACTTGCTTTAATGTCCGATTAGAGGGTTTAGTATCGGAACTATACCCAATACGGTCTAGCAGCTCAACGTCTGAGACCTCAACTTGAAAACCGGAAACCTCCTGTGTATTAGGCGTCTCTTTCCTCACTGTTCCTCCTCTTTTAAGTCCCTCCAGGTTTTTGCATCATCGTCTATAGGTGTATCAGTAATTTCTGTAGCGTCAATCAAATCAACAATCTTTTTAAACGCCGAATAGATCCCGAAGATCTCTGTTGGTTCTAAATAAGCCAGACCTGAAATGAGTTTTTCCTCAATTGGGTCGGGTAACGTTTGGCTCAGATAGCTTCCCTTTTCTGTCAATTCGATCAAGGACACCCTTCGATCAGTTTCTTTCTTGATTCGATTTATCAGGCCATGTTTTTCCAGCCGATCAATGACCCCGGTCATATTGGATGGCGTTACATAGAGCATGCGGCTTAGATCAGCAGAAGAAAGAGTACCATGCGAAACCAAGGATCTAAGAACAAGGCTTTGTGGTCCGGTCAAACCAAAGCGTTTCACCATTTTTTTGGAATCAAGGGAAATGGACCTCACAATCCTCCGTATTGATCCCACTATTTCCTTAATAGTCATATCTGCTGTATCAGCCATAATTTCTCCCTATGTTTTGAGCATTTAACACATATAAACTTTGATTGTCAATACATAAATTATTTAAACTTAAATAAATCGCAAGGAATACTACCAAAAAGATTTGTTGTATATATCAAACGGATTTTTCAGCGATGCCAGATCCTAACCTTGACGCATGGATGTAATTACAATAGACAAATGCAATTTATCACTGTATTTATAATTAAAAATAGTAAGGAGTATGAGGTAGGGAGTATGCAGAATGAGGGGAAAAACTACAGAGGTTACAGAGATTTAAAAGTATACCAACTATCATACCAACTTGCGTTACAGATTCATAAGGTGACAGAAAATTTTCCCAAAGAAGAAAAGTATTCTTTAACAGATCAGATCAGGCGTTCTTCTTGGAGTGTACCAGCAAATCTGGCTGAGGCATGGAAGAAACGAAGATATGAAAAGGTCTTTATTAGTAAACTCATAGATTGCGCTGGTGAGGCAGGTGAAACAGAGGTTTGGCTGGATCTTTCAAAGGATTTTGAATACATAGATAAGGGAGAACATAATAATCTCATTGGTAAATATGAAGAAGTTAACCGTATGCTTTTTGGCATGATCGATAAAGCAAATAAATTTACCTATTAATTGCTCTGCTTACTGCCTACTTCTTACTGCATACTGTTTGCTGCCTACTGCATACTGTTTATTTGGCGCTTGCAAAACTTAGGGTATAATTAATTTTTGGGAGATTATGAAACATAAAATAGGGGTATTTGATTCAGGTGTAGGAGGCCTTACCGTGCTCAAAGAGCTGCTGGCTGCAGTTCCGGGTGCAGATATGGTATATTTTGGCGATACGGCGCGGCTACCCTATGGGACAAAATCTTCAAAGACCGTGATTTATTATACACTGCGCTGCGCGAGTTTTCTTGTCTCAAAGGGAATAGATATGCTGATTGTGGCCTGTAATACTGCATCTGCACATGCCATACCTGCGCTTAAGGATCGTGTTGATATCCCTATTATTGGTGTAATAGAGTCAGGATCTAAGGCAGCTATTAGTGCAGGTGGATCTAAGATAGGGGTGATCGGTACCTCATCTACTATCAAAAGTGAGGTGTATGAAAGGACCATTCATGCCATAGACCCCAATATAGAGGTCATAGCAAAGGCATGTCCTTTATTTGTCCCTTTGGTGGAAGAGGGGCTCTTTGATGATGAAGTCACAGAGATGATAGCAGGGCGATATTTATCTGAATTACTTGCCTACGGCATAGATACCCTTTTACTGGGTTGCACTCACTATCCCCTATTGAAGGGAGTGATCTCTAAGATTATGGGAAAAGATGTTAGGATAGTAGACTCTGCTGGGGCTACAGCCGCTATGGTAGCAGATATGATAAGTCCGCCTTTATCTTTGGCGGAAGCTCCGTCCTTGGTGAAGGGGGCTGGATCTGATGTAAATAGATCTAGCGATGTAATATTTTACCTTACAGATCTTACACAAAATTTTATAGATACAGGGCAGCTCTTTCTTGGTCAGGAGATGAAACATATATACGAGGTAGATCTTGAAATATAGTGAATTTCGAAACTTAATAAAAGATAAGGTGTTATTGATGGACGGTGCCATAGGCACGGCCCTGATGGATAAAGGGCCCAATCCAGGTGATCCTCCTGAAAGGATGCTCCTTGATGCATTTGAAGCAGTTGTTGAGGTACATGCCTCATATGTAAATGCAGGCGCTGAGATTATTGAAAGCAATACATTCGGTGCTAACCGGATAAAACTTTCAGAGTATGGGCTTGCCGAAAGCGTCAAAGAGATAAACAAAAGGGGGATTGAGGCTGTAAAGGCTGCAGGCGGTGTTGAGTTTGTGGCCGGGTGCATCGGGCCTACAGGTCGTTTTATAAATCCCGTAGGTAATTTAAGCTTTGATGAGGCTGTATCCATATTTGAAGAACAAGCCTCTGCTATGATAGATGCTGGGGCAGACCTCATCTGTATTGAGACCATGAGTGACATCAAAGAAATAAAGGCAGCTATCATTGCAATAAGGGAGATCTCTAACATCCCTGTTATGGCACAGATGACCTTTGAAGAAGGTGGTAGGACAACCCTTGGTACATCAGCCGAGGCAGCTGCAATAACATTATCTGCTCTGAACTGTGATCTTATAGGGATAAATTGTTCCCTTGGAGGGGATGGAATCCTGCCTATTATGAAGAGGATGCGCCAAGTAAGTGATAAACCCTTTATTGTAGAACCAAATGCAGGGATTCCGGTGATAAAAGACGGCGTTACTCTATACCCTGATACCCCGGAGAAGATGGCCTCTATGGCAGATGGATTTATAGGTCTAGGGGTCAGGGTTATGGGCTCATGCTGTGGTTCAACCCCAGCTCATACACGGGCACTAAAAAAGGCAATAGATGCATGTAATCAAGGCTTTGAAAATTTTAATATCGATGCCTCCTATCTTTCATCGAGGACCAGTTATGTTGCCCTAGGGCCTAATAAGCCGGTTAGAATTATTGGTGAGCGTATAAACCCCACAGGAAGAAAGGCCTTTGCCAAAGAGATAAAACAGGGAAGCTTTGGCAGGCTAAGAGATGATGCACTTTCTCAGGTAGAAGCAGGTGCTGATATATTGGATGTGAATGTGGGGCTGGCCTCAATTGATGAGACACGTTCGATGGAGATGGCACTGTTTACTGTAACATCAATAGTGGATGTGCCTGTATCTATTGATTCAGCTGACCCTGATGTCATAAAGGCAGGACTAAAGATACCACCTGGGAAAAGCCTG
>CAZVAH010000045.1:0-8839 GCA_964625035.1 uncultured Bacteriovoracaceae bacterium
TATCTATCCCGTATATTCCAGTATACAGTACAATGTTCTCTTCGACAGTAAGGTCCTGATAGAGAGAGAATCTTTGTGACATATACCCAATGTGCATCTTGAGCAAGTCAGGGTCTTTTTCCACATCAATTCCTGCAACATATGCCTTCCCAGATGTTGGTCTTAGTATACCGCACAGCATCCTTATGGTAGTTGATTTTCCTGCACCATTAGGGCCTAAGAACCCGAATACCTCCCCTTTTTCTATAGAGAAGGTTATTCTATCCACTGCTGTGAATTCTCCAAATCTCTTGGTAAGATCTTCTGCTAGGATTGCGCATTCTTGCACCATCAATCCAGACTCCTGTGAAACATCTTTACACTAAAGATGAATAAAAGAGCCCCCATTGATATAAGGAATAATACCTGAGGCCATAACACCTCTATTCCTACTCCTTTGAGGAACATGCCTCTTAGTATGACAAGGAAATAAGTCATGGGGTTTATATATGCGATCCAGCGCAGGAGTACAGGTATGTTGTAGACAGGAAAAACAAAGCCTGAAAGCAGTACAGAGGGCATGAAATAGAAGAATGTGGCCATCATGGCCTGCTGCTGGGTTCTCGATATGGCAGAGATGAATATGCCTATTCCGAGGGCATTGATTAGGTAGAGTACAGCAGATATAGCAAGAAATAAAAGGCCTCCTCTGAAAGGGACATTAAACCATAGAGTTCCTACTGTAAATATAAGCACGAGGTCAATCATCCCGATGATAAAAAAGGGAATGGTCTTGCCTGCTATGAGCTCGATCGGCCTTATGGGGGTGACAATAAGTTGTTCCATTGTCCCTATCTCCCACTCCTTCACTATGGAAAAGGATGTAAGCAGTACAGAAACGAGAGTGAGGAGTAGGGCAATGATCCCCGGGATGAAGAAGTTTCTGCTCTTTAAATCCGGGTTGAACCATATCCTGATCTCAGGATCTATCCATGGCACCTTAATACCCTTCATCGCTGTAGGGATGTTTCTGATATTCTTTATCTTTTTGTCTAGAAACGCATATGTTATCCTTGAGCTGTAAGATGTTGCTCTTTGAGCTACTATGGAGTCTGTGCCCTCTACCACAATCTGCAGATCCCCTTTCCCTAGCCTTCTGATGTTGCGTGTGAAATTATCCGGTATGAAGATGGCCACTTGCGCCTTGCCTGTATTCAACATGTTTTCTGCCTCTTGATGAGAAGAGGCTGATCCTACTACCTTAAAATAGTCTGAAGACCTGAATGTATCTATCAGCTCTCTGCTTATGGATGTATTCGATCTGTCGTAAACCACAGTATTTAGATTTCTTATATCTGTGTTGACTGCATATCCAAACACCAGGAGTTGGAGCAGGGGGGCCCCAAAGATTAAGACCCGCATCCTCCTATCTCTCAGGGCCTGGATAAATTCTTTTTTGAGAAGGCTTTTTATTCGCTTCCAATTCATACCCTACTTTACCCTCCTCGGTATCTTGCTTGCTGCAACAAGTATCATGGCTATGGCAAATGCAGTAAGGAGAAGAAAACTCAAGTAGAGTTCTTCCATACCGGCTCCCTTAAGGGAGATACCTTTTAAGGCATTAATCAGATACCGTGCTGGCACGAGATATGTTATCCCCTGGATGAGAAGGGGCATATTCTTTATTGGGAAGACAAAACCTGATAGTAAAAGAGAGGGGAGAAAGGTCGATATTATGGCTATCTGGTTGGCCATGGCCTGATTTTTTGCAACACCTGAGATCACTATACCAAGGCCCAGGGTCCCTATAGTAAAGACCGTGGAAAATGCATAGATAAGTGCTATGCTTCCATGGATAGGTATATTGAAGATAAAGACACTTGCGAAGATAAGAAGCGTAACATCTATCATGCCTATAACAAAGTACGGAACCATCTTCCCTATAACAATCTCAATAGGCCCCACCGGCAGGGATATTATTGTCTCAATAGTGCCTGTCTCCCATTCCCTTGCTATGGTGAGAGAGGATAAGAGAGATGCTATTATAGCAAGAATAACCCCTATAAGCCCGGGTATGATGAAGTTTTTGCTTTCCATAGTAGGGTTAAACCACACCCTACAGATGGGATTAATAGAAGGTATCCTTATCGATCCCTGATCTATATGAGACAGCGTCTCAAGGTTTTCCTTTTGTATGATCCCTGTTATATACCCAGAAGATACCCCTGCTGTTGTAGAATCTGTCCCGTCTATTATAAATTGTATAGACCCCTTTCTGCCTTTTCCCATTGCCTTACTGAATTTTTGCGGTATTATTATGGCAGTGGATGCCTTCCTGGTATCTATATCGTCTTCTATTTGTTTATAGCTATCCCTGAACCCCACTATCCTGTAGTAAGAAGATCCCCCAAACGCTGAGATAATGTGTCTACTCTGGGGAGTTTTATCTTGGTCCCATACAGTCAAAGGTATGTCTTTGACATCATAAGAAAGGGACGATCCGAAAAGTATAAGAAGGATAATAGGGATAATGAATGCAAATCCGAGGCTTCGAGGATCCCTGATTATATACAGGGCTTCCATCCTTGCAAAGGCATGGATGCATAAAAGACTTCGAGATCTCATCTCTCACCACTTAATAAAAAATATACATCTTGCATTGTAGGTGGGACCTGACTTAGGACTGCATCCCCATCTGTAACCTCCTTAACCGTCTTTTCTAAAGACACTGATGCAGGGGAGCCCTTTTCAGATATAATATGTATGCACCCGCCAATCAGAGATACAGATATGAAATCCCCTCTCTTTTTAAGGGCAGGCAGTAGTCTGCGAGGATTATCTGTGGTTATGTCAAAGGTTGCATATTCAAATTCGGATAGGGCGCGGGCGGGATCTATCAGGCTAAATATCTTACCTTCTTTCATAAAGGCCACCTTATGGCACCTCTGGGCCTCATCCATATAAGGAGTAGAGATCAGGATCGTTTTGCCATCAGCTGCTATAGAGTGGAGCATATCCCAGAACTCCCTTCTTGATACAGGATCAACACCGTTTGTAGGCTCGTCTAGAAGCAGGACATCAGGCATATGCATCAGTACACATGACAGGCCTAATTTCTGTTTCATCCCCCCTGAAAGATTTTGGGTCCTTCTTTTCTTAAAAGGTTCAAGTCCGCTGAAACTGTATAATGTAGATACCCTCTTATTATATATATCACCACGAATACCAAAGATATCAGCCACAAACCTTAAATTTTCCTCTACAGTAAGAAGTCCATACAGACCAAAGGCTTGCGGCATGTATCCTATCTTATGTCTTGCTGATTCGTAATCCTTTACTACATCTACGTCTTTGACCTGTATATCTCCCGCGCCAGGCTCAAGTACCCCTGCTATCATCCTGATAAGGGTGCTTTTACCGGCACCATCCGGACCTATAAGGCCAAAGATCTCTCCCTTCTTAAGGGTCAAGTTAACACTGCAAACAGCTTCTAGCTCCCCAAAATATTTTGTCAGGGAGGATACCTTCGCTACTGTTTGCACCTTTAATCCCCTTTGATCGGAAGATATGTATCAACAGGAAGGCCTGGTTTAAGTATCCCCTCTGGGTTTTCGAGATACACCTTTGCCTCAAATACCAGCCTTACCCTCTCTTTTCTGGTCTCTACATTTTTTGGAGTGAACTCTGCCTTATCGGCTATATATCTCAATACACCTTTAAAGCGTGTATCAGGATATGCATCTGTAACAACATATGCATTCTGTCCTAACCTTATTTTGCCGATGTCTTGCTCAGCGATATATACCCTTGCCCATGGTCTCGTTATATCGCCTATAACCATCAACACTTCACCAGGATAGACCACCTCACCTTCTTCTACGTTTTTTTCTAGTATAATCCCATCTATTGGCGAGATTATTTCTGTCTTTTCTAGTAGGACATTTAAGGAATCCATCCTGGTCCTTACCTCATCAAGGCTGTGGAGTGAGATTACATAGGTATCTGATGCGGTTTTAAAGGCTGTCTCTATATCATCATAACTGCTCTCAGATATTGCATGTTTGCTAAAGAGTTTTTTATACCTGTAGAAGTTCTTTTTGGCATTTCCCATCTGTTCCTTAGCAATTGAAACTCTGGCCACAGCTGTCTTTTCAACAGCCTTTGCAGCCCTTAGTTCGGTCATTATACCTTTACTATCTAATTTGAGAAGGATTTCTCCTTTTCTTACAGGATCCCCTTCGATATGATTTAGTAGAATTACCCTTCCAGACATCTCAGGAGATATATCTACGTCTACCACCTCTATTGTGCCGCTTAGTCTGATTTCTTCTGTGTTTGAATTGTTATGGGTATAGAGTATATAGAGCACGGTAAGAATCCCTGCGATCAAGATTATACCTGCCGAAATTCCTTTTTTCATTTACACCTCCATATGAGAGGATCCTCATTCTATCTAACATACCCTTTCGGTATAGTTAACCCTATTTTTTAATCTTGGCTATAGCCTGCCTTGCAGGCGGCTACAATATTAGCATTTTTATAGCAGGTTTTTGGAATATTTTCATGAAGATCATAAGGTATGTTAAGGAGGGCCTTTATAGATAGCAGCATGGCGAAGAGTATCTCTGTGGGAGTATTATATGAAAACAGTGAACAGTGAATAGTAAATAGTAGGGGCCGATGCCCTCATCGGCCCGCGTAAGGGAAATATGTCATGCAGGGATAGAATTTGTATGAAAATGCCATATTTTCATCGTTGGTTGCGCCTGCTGTGCAGACATGAATGTTTATAACTCCAAGCTATCTTGATAATAAAACCCTCCCGAATTTGAGTGAAACAATCTATTTTAGCGTTTTTACTTTACAGTATTTGACAGCCGTTTCTGTATCTGTTTTGCCTCTGCTACAGTCCTCTCTATTACCTGAGAGACTGTCGGGATATCATGAATCAGGCCAGTAGTCTGTCCAACCGGCAGCACTCCTTTGTTCTCTGTATCTCCATCCAAGGTGGCATACTTAAGTGCCGGGAAGGCAGTCGCCATGTAAGCCAGATTTATTACATTCTCCCATCCTGAGGCCAGGACGCCAAAGAAGAGCTTAAAATATGGTAAATTCAGCATCTTTGCCATATCTCTGGAGTTGATAAGCGCATTCATAAAATTTGGGAGGCCTAGAAAACCTCGTTTATATGCCTTTATAGCTGCCTTGGTTTTCATTGATCTGCATCCAAGCCCGTCAAAATGGACCCCATAGATTGTATCATCCACCCCTTTTTCAATAGAGAGTTGTTTACAATTCTTATGGAGAGGGCTTTCTTGTGTGCTCATAAACCGTGTTCCCATGGCAATGCCTTCTGCTCCAAGTGCCAGGGCAGCCATGAGCCCCCTGCCGTCGGCAAAACCACCTGCTGCGATTACTGGGATGTCTACTGAATCCACGATGTCAGGGATTAATACAAGTGATGTTGCATCACCTCCATGGGCGGCTGCCTCGTACCCTGTGACAACAAGGCCATCACTACCGTATTCTTGTGCACGTATTGCATGTCTTTTATATACAACTGTAGCAATCACCTTTCCCCCATATTCATGGGCAGCCTTTACGATCCAGTCCCCTTTGCCAAGTGCAAAGTTGATAACAGGGACCTTTTCCTCTAGCCCAACCATGGCATTTTCAGCAGCCCCAGGGAAGAGAAGCGAGGCATTTATCCCAAAGGGCTTGTCAGTGAGTTCTCTAATTTCATGGATAGCCTTTCTTGTCTCATCAGGCTTTAGTATCCCTGTTGCCAGGATGCCCAGTCCCCCAGCATTAGAGACGGCAGCTACCACTTTAGGGATGCTGATCCAGCTCATACCGGAAAGCATAATAGGGTATTTGATGCCAAAGAGCTCAGTAATCCTTGTTTTCATAAAAAAACCTCCTTCTTTATGTGTTTACAGTATCTTTTACCCCAACCATATAAAAAGACACAACATCCCGATGTTGTGTCTTCTATAGCTCAAAGTATGCATTTCTTATATGTTTGATAGATTTGTGTCAACCTGAATTGTGGTATGTGTACTAGATAGGCATGGACATAGGTACCAGTTTGGGGGTGGTTTAGGGTACAGGTCAGGGTATGTGGAGGTGGTATGTGTGTTAACAAAATAATCGTCCCTCTTCTTAACTGTAAGGTTGCCAATCAGATTGGCGTTGTTCATCTATTTAAGCGTAAGATCTGTCAGTCTTTAGCCCACGTTTGGAATCCAGAGGTTAATAGAAGTGCAACTATAACGCCTAGCACCATTACAGCCGCTCCTCCCACAAACGTTATGCTTAATTGGAAAATGTCCATCATGAGTCCTCCCAGAACAGGACCAACAAGCATGCCCAGGCTGTGCCCCATGGTCAAAAGGCCCATGATAGAACCCATGGAATGTGTCTTACGCCCTATAATAACTGACATGGCCATAACAGCTGGCATGGAGACCCCTCCGCCAACACCGAACAAGGTTGTGGCTAAAAAAAGCCCCCAAAAGCCTTGTGCATGAGTATAGGAAAAGATGGCTATTGCAGTAATTAGCCCCCCTAGTGTGATAAGTGTTCTTTTGCTGGCCCTGTCTGCTACAAGACCCATTGGGACCTGCAATATAGTGCTTGTTAGTATTCCTGTCATTATCAACACCCCAATGGCCGAACCTGACAGCTTAAACTTTGTATCTGCAAGTATGGGTAGGAAAACCCATACCATACCAAGACATATAGTGAAGGCAAGCCGAAACGTGAAAAGTGCGCCAACGTATTTGTTCATAATAAGGATTCTGTAGCGGATTGGGGTCTTGGTGTGCATTAAGAGGCGCTCATGTTTTCTTGGCGGGAGTAATATAAGGCAGAGCAAAAAGCCAAACAAAGATATCAGCCCCATACCCAGGAAGGGTGCTTCGAAGCCAAAATGGTCTTTGGCTATACCCCCGGCGATAGGCCCGGCACTTTGACCAGCATAGAGGGAGAGATTGAATAGACTCATTATAAAGCCTTCTTTATACTTAGGTGTGAATTCCCCAGCATAAGCCATGGCTACCGGCAGGACCATGGCAGCGGCAAACCCATGAAGGAGACGGGTCAAGATGAGCATATGCACGCTTTTTGAGAGTATGTATAATATGGAAATCATGGAATAGAGTAAGAGCCCATAAGTGATAAAAGGTTTTCTCCCTTTAAGGTCAGACAGTTTGCCAAAGTATGGTAAGAAGATGGTTCTCGAAAGGGAGAACACCCCAAGGATGAGGCCAATATACAGTCCTGTTGCTCCTAATTCGTGGGCATACACAGGTAGTATCGGAATAATCAGACCTACACCAAGAGTGGCAGAAAAGACAGCCAGGAATAGTACGCTAAATACCTTTGTGTTCATAAGAGTCACCCTTTATCGTATGTCCCAGGGAAGATGGGATATAAATTTTCCTGAGCACTTCGTAGCCGAAAGATAAGCCTTGTTGGTTGATTAAGGTGAAGATTCGTACCGCCCCTTTTTCTAGTATTTTAAGTATTTGCAATAATGTTTTTAACGAGTATACAGAAATGATAGTTAAAGATAAATATATAATGTGGTGTGTATACAGGTAATAGAGTAGGGGGGACATGAGGCTTCGCAACACAGGTGCGCAGATATTTATACCAGACGGGCTACCTTTGGATAAGGCGCTTAAAAGGACAACCCATCTGGCTGTGGGTGCACATCCCGATGATGTTGAGATTCTGGCATATCATGGGATCCTTAAATGCTTTGATCTTCAAAACAAATGGTTTACAGGTGTTGTGGTTACAAATGGTGCGGGTAGCATAAGAAATTGTACCTACTCTCATTATTCGCAAGAGGATATATGCAGGATAAGAACTAATGAACAGAAAAAGGCCGCCTGTGTAGGGGGATATTCAGCCCAGTTTCTATTGGACTATACCAGTGAAACTATAAAGGATTTAGGCAATCGCAATCCTGTGGAAGATCTCATTGCTATCTTTAAGGAAACAAGGCCAGAGGTGGTCTACACCCACAATCTGGCTGACAGACATGCTACGCATGTCGCTACCTCGCTAAGGGTGATTCAGGCGCTTCGCGAACTGGGATGTAATGAATTTCCGATGCATCTATACGGTTGTGAGGTATGGGGAAGCCTGGATTGGATGGCTGATGAGGACAAGATTGTGATGGATACATCTGGACGTGAGAATTTGCAAATGGCCCTGATAGGATTATTCGACTCACAGATCTCAGCAGGCAAACGTTACGACTTGGGCATTATGGGGCGCCAGCGTATGAATGCCACCTTTTATCAATCCCATATGCCAGACACAGCCTCGAAACTCATATTTGCTATGGACCTTACCCCACTTATTACTCAGCCAGCAGTTGACATTGAGGGTTATGTGAACAAACATATTGAGCGTTTCCGTGCCGCGGCTCTGAATCGTCTAAAAAAACTGAAATAAATGTAGTTATTCACCGCTGAGAACACAGAGAACACAGAGCTTGTCTTTTCGTACGAACCCCCATGTCCTTTACGGACACAACGAATGATGAAGATATATTTAGCCATGAGTGATCTTTTAGTTCTGTACTTATACTTGTCAGTAGTTCGTTGTCCGTTGTAAAACCTCCAGATAGGATGATCACCTTCCAATATACCACAAACTACTGACAAATAAACCACGGAAAACTATTTTCATACAAATCATCATATCTTTGACTCTTCTTCGATTATGATTTATACTAAAGCTTAGAGTTTAGATTTATACTTAAAGGAAGAGTTATGGGAATCAAGATTGGTGAGCTTGCAAAGAAGGCTTCTATTCCTGCTTCTACAATAAGGTATTATGTCAA
>CAZVAH010000046.1:0-8819 GCA_964625035.1 uncultured Bacteriovoracaceae bacterium
GTGATGGCGATCTATGCACTGCGCTTCAAGCCAGTTGTGCAACACCTGGATTTTTTCCACCTGTAAGCATGCATGACATGCTCCTGGTGGATGGTGGAATAGCCGAGATGGTACCTGTCTACCTTGCAAGGACATTTAACCCTGATTATATAATAGGCGTAGACATTACCAGGGACATAATCCCTATTGAAGATCCTGAAGGCGAGATCGCGCATAGCTTAGATATAGTCTTCAGAAGCTATGACATCACCAGGGACTTCCTGAATGTGTATGAAACCAAAGAGATTGATTGCATAATACGGCCGGATATTGGTTCATATAATTGGTCAGACTTTGACTCATTTGATATCTATATCGAGGAAGGCTACCGTGCTGCAATGGCAAAAATAAAGACAATAAGAAAGGATATATACTGGTTTTAAGTAGCAGTTCACAGGGGTAGTGATCAGGGACCAGGGATTAGGGAATAGGAATCAACCTACAGGGGTCGGAGACCGGAAGTCAGGGATTCTGTCGTAGACTGTTACACCTAAGGCAAAAACCTATATCCCTTTCCCCGTATACTTATAATATGTCTTGGTTTTGTTGGATCGTGTTCAATATACCTGCGGATCCGGGATATAAAGATATCTACAGTTCTCGTTTCTATATCCGGGTCAAGCCCCCACACATGCTTTAGTAATTCCCCCCTGGTTACTATACGATTTTGATGCTGAACAAGATACTGTATAAGATTTGCTTCATGGGGGGTTATCCTTTCATGAAGGCCTTCGGGCCATGTTATCTCTAATGTGTCGAAATCAACAGCAACCTCATCTATCTTTAATACAGAACCTGTCCTATACCACTCATAGCGGTCAAGCATCCTTTTTACCCTCAGCAAGAATTCCTCCAAATAGAATGGTTTTGTGAGATAATCGTCTGCACCTGATTCAAGCCCACTTACCTTATCCTCGATAGACGAGCATGCAGTAAGTATGAGAACAGGTATCTTTGGATCATTTTCTCGTATATGCCCTAATGCCTTAACCCCGCCCATCCCGGGAAGCATGAGATCCAGTATCACCAGATCTGCACCTATATTCTCAAGAATATCTAATCCATCTTCAGCTGTTACGACATGGATTGCCTCATATCCCTCTGCCTCCAGATTGATGCGCAAACCCAGGGCCATTGCAGGATCATCTTCTATTATGAGTATCCTCCACCTAACACTCATGCATACCCGCCTATTGGCAAGCGGATAATAAACACGCTACCTCCTTTGGTATAGGTCTTTTTATCTATCTTAATGCTGCCCCCATGTTCCTTTAGAATCTGTCTTACTATATATAGGCCCATGCCTGTGCCTGATCCCCATAAAGAGATACCTTCAGGCAGCCTTTTAAACATCTTAAATATCACCTTGCGCTTATCTTCTGGTATACCTACACCCGAGTCTGCAAACTCAATATAGAGCCATCTTTTATCTCTCCATCCCCTTATATCTATTCGAGGGGTTTGTGTTGAATAATTAATGGCATTTTCCGCCAGATTTCTGAATACCATATCCATGGCATCCTCATCTATCTTTACATACACCTCATCCTTGATATCAATATTCATATCCACGGATTTTAACATGTTAGAATTCTTATATCTAAAACCGTCAATAAATTTCTTGAAAGGTACCACCTTAAAGGCGTAGGGGAGATCTCTCTGGCTAAGACGTGCGCCCTCAAGAAATTTCTCTACCAGAGATTTTAGCCTATGGTTTTCGCCAATCATTCCATCGACAAGCCTTCCTGTCATCTCAGTAGAAAGATCCCTTGCCTTTATGGTCTCCATATAGAGTTGCATTGTAGCAAGAGGTGTCTTAAATTCATGGGTGATAGAAGATAAGATGTGACTCTGGGTCCTGGTTAAAGTGAGCTGACGTTGATATAGTATAAAGAGGGCATAGATACCCACAAGGATGAGCAAGAGTAGCACAGCTCCCTCTACGATAATCACAATATCCCACGGCCCTATACTCTTAATAAGTGCATAGTGTTGTGTGACAAACCATACTACCCACAATATTACTATTGCTACCCATGCCACCTGCATAGCAACAAATATGATAATAGATGGCCACCTCCTCGGCTCTTTCATAAATATACTACTATCACATACTTAGTTAAATTTGCCAGATCCATTTAGCTTTTGCCTGAAAAAATGTGGCAGAACATGCTCCATAAAATATCTACTTTACAATAAGCGATTTTGTGCTAACATTACAAATATGGGTGAGAAAAATTCAATTGTTAGTCTCATCATACTGCTTCTTATATTCTTTGTAGCCCCAACCATACTGAAAATGCTAGGCCAACACAGACTCAAAAACAAACAAGACCTCCGTCAAGATGAAGAAGGAAATATAACCATAGAAGAAGATGAGGATGAAAACCTATGGCAAGAGACTACAGAAATAGCTTCTATATCTGATATTTCAAATAAACCGATTAAACCAAAATGGTTCTAGAAAAAGACAAAGGCAATCCCGGGATGAGATTTATATTGGGCCTGTTTGTTATAGCCCTATCTATCTACCTCTTTTATATAACCCTTGCCAGATCAAACTCTCCTGAACTCTTCCTTATGCCTACATCATTACATGCACCTAGCTACCCCTGTAAAACTGTAGAGGGCCCAGGGGTTTGCGTGTGTATACCCAGCAAATTGGACTATAATATTACAGGGGATACATTATACTTCTTTTCCATAGATCCAAACATAAGGGGATCTATAAAGATCTTTCCAGAACTACCTGACGAGAAACAATGGAAAGATACATTAAAGAATCCATTGATAAAGATCTTCTTAGGCGATATAGAATCGCTCAACAACTTTGATCTTATGGTGAGATTGCTTAGCCACAAATGGAACCCTACCCTTATGGGACCAAAGGCACGCCTTATCCCGTCCTGGATGAAGAGACGTAAAGACGCACAGATACTAATTCCTGAAGGGAGCAAATCTATTATATTTTATACGCCAATACGCTGCCTTGGCTTCAGTTTTATAAACAGCAAAGTTGCTACTATATCAATCAGCCAAGAGGATGATACCTTACACAAAGAAGTAATTGCGGGCATCTTGGTATCTATCAAACTTCGGTAACTACCCAGCTATTTAGGTTGAAGACTGAAGGCTGAAGGCTAATTATTAATTGTCAGCCTTCCTCCACCTTCAGCCTTTAGTCTAAATACCTAATTTTGTGTGATCACGCATGATTTGCCCCTGATAGTCTTCCACCTTCAGGCTATTCACCTGAGTAATTACTATAAAAGTTTATCAAGAATGTTTAAAAGCTCTCTTATATGAAATGGCTTTGCTATAAAACCATCAGCCCCTCTAGAAAAGGCAAGCTCTCTGGCATCATCAGGACTAAAACCTGTCATAAGCACAACAGGTATACCAGGAAAACGATTCTTTATATTTGCCATAAGATAAAATCCGTCCATCCCAGACATACGTATATCTGATACGACAGCACTTATATTCCGTTCCTTCATTATATCCAGAGCCTCTTGCCCATCTTTTGCCATATATACTTCATACCCATGCAGCTCAAGAAGATCTGTAATGATTTCCAGAAGATCCTTCTCATCATCTACTATTAAGACCCCTTTATTATTTCTCTTCATCTTTGCCTACACCAGATAGATCTATCATCTCATAATCTGTAAGAGATGTGTATTTTTCTGTCCCTGTAGTAGTAAGGCTTGCCAGCTTTTCCATTACATCCTTTATCTTGAATATATGCTTTTCCATTGTTGCAAGCGCTTTTTTTGCCTTCGAGCCATTGGGAAAATCCTGGGAGAGTTGCAACATTTCTATGTTGCCTAATATAATATTGAGTGGAGTATTTATCTGATCAGAGAGCGTTACTGCTGTCTTTGCTATAGCACTGAGTTCTTGAAGGCGTTTCTGCTCATCACCATAGTTCTGCATCTCCAGGGCCCGGCGTATCCTGATAAGTAATTCGTCCTCATCACACGGTTTCAACAGATAATCATAAACACCTAGCCTAAGCGCTGAAATAGCTGTCTTGATAGAACCATACCCTGTGAGCACTATTACCACAGTCCTTGGGGAGATAACCTTTATCTGTTCAACCAGCTCAAGCCCATCCATGCTCTCCATAACCAAATCTGTAAGCACCAGATCATATGTTTTTTTATAAAGAATCCTTAATGCCTCTTTTCCTGATTTGACCTCAGTGGTCTCATATCCATGAGACCGTAAGATATTCACCAGGGAATACCTTACTATCTCCTCATCATCTACTACAAGGATACTCTTTTTATTCAACACTCTACCCTCTTGTTAGTGACATACCTTTGAACAATATCCATAATCTCTTTAATCTTAAAAGGCTTCTTGACAAATGCTGCACCTGTTTGCTCAAAAAATGCCTTTACCTGAAGATCGTATGTATCACCTGTTATGAAAACAAATATATCTTTTAGGTCTGGCTTGCTCTTCAATACCTCTTCATAAAACTCCATCCCATCCATCTCCGGCATCCTTAAATCAGATATGATAAGTCCCCAATCATAGTCATTTATATGATCAAGGGCTTCCTTGCCATTTTTATAGCTCATTACATAATAATACGGGCTTAAGGTATCATTCATAAGATCTAAAAGGTTTTCCTCATCCTCAATAACCATTATATACGCGTGTTTTTCCACATTCTTTCTATCAACACGATATCCTGCCCTATCAGGGAGGGAACCTTTGCTTATATCCCCGGTAAAAGCAGGAAGCCTTACCTCTGCAATCGCACCATCACTCGTGTTCATAAGCGTAATATCCCCTTCATGATCCCTTATGATACCATAACATATACTTAACCCTAATCCTGTGCCCTTGCCCTGACCTTTTGTGGTGAAGAATGGATCAAAGACCTTAGACATAACATTCTCTGGAATACCACAACCTGTATCCTCCACGCGAATAAACACATGACCTTCATCGAGAAAAGACCTTACTGTTATCTCCCCAGGATTCTCACCTATAGCATCTATCGAATTATTTATAAGGTTTACAATAACCTGTTCCATACAATTCATGTCTGCACGTATAACAAGTGGCCCTGGTTCGATTTCAGTAATGATCTTCATCCTTCTCTTTCTTATAGTAGGACTATATAGGGTTATTGTCCTATCAATAACCTCTCTAATATCAAAGATGGTCCTTTGAGGTGGTAGATCCTTGGAAAATACGAGGAGAGACTCAACAATTGACTTCGCTGCATCAGCGGAATTGACAATAGCAGAAAGCCTTCTTTTATCAGGTGGATTAAGTAAAGATGCATCTATAAGCTCTGCAAATCCAAGGACAGGTGTCAGCTTGTTGTTAAGCTCGTGTGCTATACCTGAAGTGAGGAGCCCTAAAGATGTAAGCTTCTCTGTCTGCATGGATTTCTGTTCAAGATGCTTCTTTATAGTAATATCCCGCATAATTACCAGCACTTGAGAGGGGCGTAACCTTTTTATGAAAAACTCTCCCACTCTATTTGATCCATCTAGCATACCCACACTCACTTCAAGATTGAGCTCCTGACCAGGGGATAGACCTGCTATGTGTTGCTTAATTACACTCGCAGAGTCTGAATCAAATATGTCCTCAAGATATTCTATGGATCTGTTAGTGATGCCCTTAAATGCCTTATTATAGAAAACGATCTTGTCATCCTCAAATAAAAAGACAAAATCTCCTGTAGCATCTACAATTGCCTTATACTTACCAGATATATCTTTAAGGGCAGTATCCTTTTGCTGTATAATACTTTCCATATCTATGTATTCTTTTTTAAGGACATCATGTATTCTTATAAGCGCTAATATTTGACCTATAAGTAGACCGAATAATTCAAACATGTGCACATGATGCTCACTGAAAAATCCGGCGTGAGAATGGGAAAGGTTAAGGACACCGATTATATTATTACCCTCCTTTATAGGAACACACAACATTGAACCAATCTCTACTTGCATTGCCTTTTGGATAAAGAAATCACACAAACTCACATCATTCGCTAATATAAGCTTGCCCTCCTTGGCACATCTGCCTGCTACACCCTGGCCCAATCCAATTACTAAATCTTTATTACCCTTGATGTCTTTATCACCTGTAGCTGCTCTTAAAAATAGCTTGTCATCCTTTAATATAAATATTGATGCATTCTCACATCCGGATTCTTCTATCAATATACGCACAACATATTCATAAAATGCATCTTCAGGAAACTCCGTATTTATAAACTCAGAGATTTTAAATATACCAGAGAGTATCCCTATCGTCTCTTCATAAAATACTGTGGCCTTCTCTAATAAATATTGTAATACATCTTTTCTCTTGCTGTTAGAATCAGGCAAGCTTTCAAGGTTGGCGCTCTTATTCGTCACTGCGTTATCCTTATGCCCCCATTAAACAAAACCCTCTATAAGGGAACCATCTTGTTTATACCGAGTCGCTACATCATTTACAAGGGCTTTATACTCCGGCCCCAGAAGATGCTTTACCCTGCTAAGATCTATTTCTATATTATGATCTATACAAGGGTTATTATCATGTTCAGATACAACATAATCTACTAAGTGTATTAATGCAGATAGCCTGTTATGTGGGTTATGATGATTCTTTATAATATCTATTACTTCAGAAGGGAAGTGCCATCTTTTTGCGACCATTTCCCCTACAATAGTATGGTCCACAGAGAAAAACTTTTGTTCTAAATCAATGTCAGGCCATCCATCTCTAAAAAGGGAGGCATACATATCTGGCTCTATGTACAAGAAAGCCATCCTGCCTAAATCATGTAATAAACCACCAGAAAGAAGTATTTCTTTTTCCGCCTTGTCCTTGCCGAGGCCAAACGCAAGAACACTCACGGCAGTTGAATGCCTCCAGAGGCGATCCGTTACTATTGTAGATTTTCCCAATGTATGCATAACCGCCATACTTATTGTGATACATTTAACCATATCAAAACCCACGGTAAGTATAGCATCATGTATACTCTTCACCCCTGATTCACGCCTATAGAAAGCTGCATTCGCAAGCCTTACAATCTTTGCGGCCATGGCAGGATCTCTTTCTATTATCCGCTCCACATCCTTAACGCTGGCATCCTTGTCCTCCAGTATATTAAAAAGCCTTATTTTGCTGGGCTCTAGTGTGGGAAGATCATATAATTTTTTGCATATACTGGTCCATTTGGAATATGTTTCCATGGTCGCCTATGTCGGAAAAAACACATATAAACTTTAGTAGTATTCCCGCATCTTACAAACCTTGTATTTTTTATCTATCTGTGCCAAATAAAAAATCTGACAAGAACAATCCTTTTTGGTAGACAATTATGCACTGCGGGAAAGACTATGATTAAAGATAATGAATTTCATATAAAACATGCGGGTATACTCTTTTCTGGCGGGCCTGCACCTGCGGCAAATGCAGTAATATCTGCAGTGAGTAGGGCATGCATCAAAAATAATGTAATGATAACAGGTTTCCTTTATGGCTACAAATATCTTGAAGGATTCCACAAAGAATTTAGCCCGATAAAAGGCACTCACTATATTGACCTGGAGTTTCCTTTAATTGATGGTATACGTAATACTAAAGGGGTATTAATCCATAACTCAAGGGCAAATCCCGGTGCGTCCATTAAGTCTTGGGATGATCTAGCTGACCCTGGTAAGAACCAAGGGCTTATAAATGTATTTAATGCATTTGAATATTACAAGATAGATGCCCTTATCTCTGTTGGTGGAGACGACACCTTAAAGACTGCAAACTACCTATACAGGATACAAGATATAGTGACAGGCTTGCGCCCTGTCAAGATAGTACATGTCCCCAAGACGATCGATAATGACTATTATGGAATTGAGTGGACATTTGGATTCTTTTCTGCTGCAGAGTATGCAGGGCAGAGCATCCGAAACCTCAAAGCAGATAGCTTTTCATCAGGGACTTGGTTCATTCTTGAATTGATGGGAAGAAAGGCAGGTTGGCTTGCCTATGCATCAGGCATACTAGGAGAGGCAACCAAGATAATTGCAGTAGAGGATATAGGAGAGGAGATACTTGACCTTGATGGGCTTGCAGGTAACATCTCCATGCTTATTGAGGCAAGAAAAAGGGATGGGAAAAACTATGGCGTGGTCTGTATTGCAGAAGGCCTGGCAGATAAACTTCCAGATGATATAAAATCTGGAGAGATAGATAGCCATGGAAACATTGTCCTCACCTCTGTAGGTATAGGAAAGATACTTGCTGAAAAGGTTGCTAAGATACACCTTGATAGAACAGGAGAAAAGGTAAAGGTTATTCCAAAGCAAATAGGTTATGAAACGCGCTGCGCAAGTCCTTCCGGGTTTGATGTAATTCTTGGCAGTCAACTAGGTGTAGGTGCTTACCGCGCACTAGTAGAAGAAGGATTAAATGGAGTCATGATAAGTATAAAGGAACAATTTGACTTAAAGTACGTGCCATTTGAGGATATAATAGATCAGAAGAACGGAAGGACCAAGATTAAATATATTGATAAGGAAAACGATTTCTGGAGATTGGCTAGATTTCTTGAATATAAATAAAAAATAGGCTGCGGACCTCATCTACTCTTCATTCTTAACTCTTCACTCTTGATGAACTCGCAAAAAGTCAAACTCAGTGAATCGGTCATTTCGACCAAAGGGAGAAATCTTGTGTATTCAGCATGTTGCATTGGAAAGATTTCTCGGTTCACTCGAAATGACAAGTTAAAAAGACTTTTTACGACT
>CAZVAH010000047.1:0-8425 GCA_964625035.1 uncultured Bacteriovoracaceae bacterium
ATGAAAATATTCTCGGGATGAGAAAAACATCCATCCCTGAAAACTGGCCCCTGATTCCTAACCCTTATTTTCATATAAACCCTACCATCTTTTGATGTGTCTTTGATTTGTTACTATTTACTATTCACTATTTGCCTGGCTACATAATCAGGGATATCCAGTGTACCCATAAGAATGGGCTGTTGATGACAATCAGACCCCCCTGTCACGAGCAGTCCCAGTTCATTCGCAAAGGCAAGATATGACTCGGTTGTATCCTTATCATGCCTGGAATGCCAGCACTCAACACCATCTATATAAGGAAGCATGGTCTCTTTTATTATCTTTTGCTGCTCATCAATGTTGTGGGTAAAGGCAACAAGTGAAGTCCCATTGGGGTCGTTTGGATGTGCCAGTATCAATCTTCCACCCGCACCCCTTACCAGCTCAGAGGCATCAGGAAGGCTCAAGGGCATTTTGGGGACATTGCATTTGACCAGATATCTATCAAAGGCCTCTTGTCTGCTAGTCACAATACCTTTTTTAACCATATAATTGGCTATATGTGGGCGGCCGAATGAACCATCCACTGTGCTCTGAATCTCTTCCAGATCCTCATGGGTGAATTCCTTTAACCCCTCCTTAGTCAGTTCACAATTGATGTTTTTGAGGATCTTTTCTGCCCTGGCCTGTCTATACTCCCTTGTTTCCACAAGCTTGTCCACTAGTGGCTGATAATGAATATCATATTCATAGCCAAGAAAATCAAGTGATATAGGTCTTGAATTATTGTATCCTGGATGGGTGAATGTCACGTTTAACTCGACTCCATAAATATAGGCGATACCGTATCTATCTGCGAGCCTCCTTGCAAACCCCTGACAATGGATAGAATCATGATCGGTTATGGAGAGTACATCTATATTCCTTGTCCCTGCCTCTGCAAATATCTCCTCTAAAGTCATCTTCCCATCCGAGCCGTCTTTAGAATGAATATGAAGATCAATCTTCATTTTCCTTAGTCTCCTATTCATGCTTCACATACTTCAGTGCAAGCCTATAGTAACTCTTTGCCTTCTGATATGCCATCTCCTTTGTGGCTGCATCAAGGCCTGTATCGTCAAGCATAAAAGACGTCACCTTTGCCCTCACATAGGCCCTGTAGACCTTATAAAATTTAAGCACATCCCTTAGCATACAATCTCCTGATGCATCTATATATGCGTCAACAAATACCTTTCTTAAGTCTTCACACCCATTATAATCCAGATCCATGGAAAGAAATGCTATGTCTGATGCTACGTCGCCAAAGCGAAACCTTTCATTGAATTCTATGCAGTCAAAGATTACAATCCTTTTATCATCTATGCAGATGTGCTGAAGATGCAGATCCCCATGGCAATCCTTTATATGGCCTCCATCCATCCTTTTCTCAAATAAAGACTTATTATCTTCCATAAATGACATACTCCAGGATTGTATCTTATTATATGCCCCCTCTGATACAGGCCCTCCTATATATTTGAGGGTCTGTTCAAAGTTTTCTATAACATTTTTAGATATGGTATCCAATGATCCATAGGGCTTTGCCTTTTCATCGCTTGGTATCCTCTCATATACATTTGCCATATGCCTGCCTAATCGTTTCATGAGGTCAGGGGTGGCCTGGCCTGCCTCTAATAATCTATAGAGCATGCGATCTTCATTGATACGCTTCATCTTGAGGGCATATTCCACTATATTTGATGAGTCTCCTATTACAAAAGAGCCTTCCCCCTCAGATATAGGCAAGGCATCTAAGTATATATCAGGCGAGAAACGCTTATTAAGGCGGAGTTCTTCACCTACATAAAAACGTCTTTTTTCAAGGGAACTAAAATCCAGAAAGCCAAAATCAACCGGTTTTTTTATCTTGTATACATATTCGTCCCCAATAAAGACCCATGAGATATGGGTTTGCACCAAGGTTATATTCCCTGGTCTCTCGGGATAACTACCAGGATCTTTCATATACTCAATAAGACCCACCTGCATCATATATTGCCTCCTGCAAGCTGACCACACGCAGCCATAATATCGCTTCCCCTTTCCTTTCGCACCATCACAGTAACCCCTCTTTTGTGCAGATACTCTTGAAAGGTAAATATCTCTTCTAACCCAGGGGCATCAAAAATGGTGCCGGGCCATGGGTTAATATGTTGGTCATCTCCGAGAAATCTGTGATGCCTTTTTGATATATCCATTGAAAAATCTGAGGGCCCCTATATGGCCTTTCCCCTAGATCACAGAGTAATTTTTCAAGTCCATCTTTCCCAAGGTCTAAGATATTTATCATGTTTATTTTATCCAAAATCTGGTGCGCCCGACAGGGATTGAACCTGCGGCCTTAGGCTCCGGAGGCCTACGCTCTATCCAACTGAGCTACGGGCGCTTCTCATTCTTCACTTTCTAAGACTAATATCGCTTCATCAAATAAGTCACAGCCTTTTCAAGCCCATTCAAGGTAAGTTCAAACATAGGGAATATCTCCATAATAATCTCGATTGTCTCGGTATGATGCCACGTATGCGCAAACTTTGGGTTGATCC
This sequence comes from uncultured Bacteriovoracaceae bacterium, assembly GCA_964625035.1. Classification (GTDB taxonomy): domain Bacteria; phylum Desulfobacterota; class Desulfomonilia; order UBA1062; family UBA1062; genus JAGGYK01. The sequence goes on from CAZVAH010000047.1 coordinate 2,568, forward strand.
ATACACCGTGCTTAAATGTCTTGGCCAAGAACTCCAGCCTCTTGATACTGGATAGCACTTGAGGACTATTATAATATATATTCCCATGTGGACTTAGCAGTTCATATGTGGCCATAGATGCATCCCCAACTATAATCACACGGCTTTCCGGGTCAAGGCGTATAAAGTTATCCACCTCGTATGGTTTATAATAGCGGGTAGGATCTTCCCAGACCTTATTATATATTGCATTATGAAAATAAAAGATCTTTAGGTCCTTGAATTGAGCCCTTGCATAATTGAACAAGACCTGGACCACATCCACATATGGATCCATAGACCAGCCACCATTATCTATCATTAAGATGACCTTGAGTTTGTCTTTCAGGGACCGGTCAAAAACGATCTCTATCTCCCCTCCGTTTCTCATGGTTTCATATATGGTCTTTTCCACATTGACATGATCCATTGGCCCAACCGGGATCATGTTGCGAAATCTGCGTAAGGCCTCTGATATCTGGGAAGGACCTAAAAGGGTATCCTGGGTATAATCACGGTATCTACGTTCAAGTGCAACCTTTATAGCAGATTGCCCTCTGGATGCCCCCCCTACACGCATACCTCCTGGATGATAACCTGAATGACCAACTGGAGACGTCCCACCAGTGCCAATCCATCTGCTCCCGCCATCATGACGCTCCATCTGCTCTTTTAGCCTTTTTCTGAAGTACTCTTCGAGTTCCTCAGGGGTCATCTTTTCGAGCTCATCTTCATCTACGCCTAAGAAATCTGCCATTACCTTTGGATCTTTAAGCCACTCATTAAGGAGTGCCTGTACCATCTTGTCTATCTCTTCCTGTAAAGGACTTTGCAATTCTGCACCCTGAAAATAGTGGGCAAAGACCTTGTCATATGCATCAAAGTATTTCTCAGACTTTACCATAAGAGAGCGCGCAACTGTATAAAGATCATCTAAAGAACATATAAGACCAGAGCCTAAGGCCTCCTGGAGGCGAAGAAATGCAGAAGGTGTAATGGGAACCCCCTGATCTCTTAACTCATAGAAAAAACCAACAAACATAGTAGCCCTTTAAAAGCGAGAAGTATGGGAGACATACTTCTGAGCAAGTTTGTAGTCATTACTCTTTTTAAAGAGCACCCCCAGATAAGGGATATCCCCCTTGATCAAATACTTGGGATCAAAATCAGAATCCATCAATAATATCCTGATCCAATTTATCAATTCTCTTGTTGCCGGTTTCTTTTCAACACCTTTAATCTCTCGCAAACTATAGAATGTCCCAATACATGTATCAGCAATTCCCTTGTTGATATCCGGAAAGTGGGCCTGGATAATCTCACGCATCATATCAGGGTCAGGAAATGCAATGTGGTGGAAGATACATCTGCCGAGAAACGGATCAGATAGATCCTTTTTTGCATTTGATGTGATCACGATAATGGGCCTGTGTTTTGCGCTAATGGTCTTATCTATCTCTATAATGTCGAACGCCATTTGATCTAATACATCCAAAAGATCATCCTGAAAGTCGGAATCAGCCTTATCAATCTCATCGATCAGGAGTACTACCCTGCTCTGGGATGAAAATGCCTGCCCGATCTTACCCATCTTTATATAATCCTCTATATTGCTTACATCCCTTTTCGAATCACCAAAACGGCTATCATTCAACCTGGTTAGGGTATCGTACTGGTATAAGGCATCTATGGCCTTCATACTGGATTTCACATTAAGCGCTATAAGAGGCATAGCTAAATTCTCTGCAATGGCATAGGCCAGTAAAGTCTTGCCTGTTCCTGGTTCCCCTTTTAAGAGCAGTGGCATCTCCAATTTTATACCAGCGTTTACTATCTTTGCCAGTTCCGGATCTAGTACATATGTGTCTGTCCCTGTAAAGATGTGTCTATCCTTGCCTGCTGTCATGAATCAACTCCTTAATGTTTTTCTTTGTCATAGCATAGCATATCCAAGGCTTCAAGATAAGTTACCTAATAGAGATGATAGCTGGCGGCCTCACATCGAGTTTGGCCTGGAAATTTAAAGATCTTTATGTTAAGTTTTGTTTTGGAGGTGTCAAAATGCCAAGGCTAATAAAATATCCTATAGTGTTTTCTGTTATCCTTGTCTTCCTTTCCGCATCCTATGTCCATGCAACACCATATGCAGTTGTAGATCAGCCAGACGTCTATGTAGGAGAGATACCCCAAGGCAAGAAGATCACCTGCGACTTTACACTCAAAAACACAGGGGATGAAACCTTAGTTATACTTAAGATCAGACCATGTTGAGGGGTCAGAACAAGTGCCCCGGGTGGGCCAAATATAGCACCTGGAAAATCCATTAAGATAGATGTAATGATCCCTACTCTACACTATAGTGGTAAGTTGAGGAAGACTATATACGTCATTACAAACGACCCTACTGTAAAAACCATCAAACTGAGTGTAAGTGCAGATATAAAAGAGATCTTGGCCGTAGTACCAAGATACATAAATTTTGGTAAGATCCAAAAGGGTGCTACTCATAAAAAGGAGATAACTATTCTCAATAAAGGAGAAGAAAAGATATCCATAACCGACATAGTGGTAAAACCTGAAGGGCTAATGAGTATACAGCCTACCAATAGATTCACACTCATTCCAGGCCAGGACAAGACACTTAGTGTATCGTTTACTCCAAGCGGTAAACCAGGCTACATCTATGGTAGCATTATCATAAAGACAGACGCCAAATATCTACCAAAAAAGATAATTAGAGCCAGGGCAGAACTACTAAAAGATCAAAAAGACAAATATTTATCCAAGGATTAGAGAGATAAGATTCAATACAAAGGATGAAAGATTTTGCTCGCACCTTAAGGCCAGCAAGCAGCTTAGACTACGTAGTATTCTCCCGTGAGGTACTATAAATCAAACTAAGGCTGAAATTTGCTGATTAAGAGCTCATGAATGAAGAAAACATTTAATAAAAACATAGTCACTGTAAGCTCCCTTACGGGAATAAGCAGGGTCTTTGGCCTTATCCGTGATGTGGTCATTGCCTGGCTGATAGGTGCAGGCCCTCTAGCGGATGCATTCTTCGTAGCATTTCGGATACCGAATATGCTTCGCAGACTATCTGCTGAGGGCGCTAGTAATGTTGCATTTGTACCTGTGTTTAATGAAACCCTTGAGAAAGAAGGGCTTGCAAGGGCCATGGCCATGGCTAGAAGTGTTCTAACCTTGATGCTACTCGTTTTAGGAGCAATCGTTGTTATTGGCGAATTTATTGCCCCTTTAATAGTAGGAATTATAGCCCCTGGCTTCTTGCATACCCCCACTTTTGATATGGCCTTACACCTTACACGAATAATGTTTCCCTACATACTTTTAGTAAGCATCTTGGCGCTTATAGCTGGCATACTGAACTCTCTTGGCCACTTTGCAACCCCTGCTGCAGCCCCTATAGTCCTTAATATATTCATGATAGCCACACCTATAATCTTCTATAAATATATTCCGTTCCTTAAATCCCCGGCAGATGCCATTGCCTGGGGTGTGATAACAGGGGGTCTCTTCCAGATCGCGCTTCAAATTCACCCTCTAAAAAGACTTAAGGTGAGTATAAGGTTATCTTTTAGGTTTAAAGACCCAAGGATCATTCAGATCGCAAAACTGATGGGGATGGCAGCACTTGTTGCATCTGTCTATCAGATCAATGTCCTTATTGGTACGCTTCTCGCATCATTTCTCCCAAGGGGCAGCGTATCATTTCTTTATTATGCAAACAGGCTAATCGAACTCCCCTTAGGTATTTTTGCATTTGCTGTTGGAAATGTGATGCTACCTGCCATGAGCCAGGCCTCTGCCAAGATGAATATATCAGAGATGTCATCCCTTACGGGTAAGTCAATAAACGCTGTGCTCCTGTTTACCATCCCTGCCTCTATTGGCATCTTTGTACTAGCAGACCCCATTATTACACTACTCTTTGTAAGGGGCAACTTTTCTTATCAGGAGGCATTATCTACTGCACAGGCATTGAGAATGTACGCAATAGGCCTGTGGGCCATTGGGGTATCAAGAATACTTACCCAGGCCTTTTACGCCATGCAACAAGCAAATACAGCAGTACGTGTAACATGGGCTACATTAGGCCTGAATGTGGTATTTTGTCTTATCCTTATGCCGAGTATGAAGCACTCTGGTATTGCTTTAGCATCAACTATTTCCATAATTATACAATCAATTATACTATTATTCCTGCTTTTTAAAAAAGGGGTGATCATATCGAGTATATATTATCTTCACTGCACAAAGATGGTCATATCAGGGGTATTAATGGCCCTGTGTATATACCCATTACTACGCACGCGCTTCTGGGTACATGGTCTGAATACATATAGCCTCTTAATGTTAGGGACAAGTATTGGGATAGGTGCTGCCTTATATTTTACCCTCCTCTGGATTACAGGCATTAGACAGATAAAAGATTAAATGTCTCCTCAAGAGAAACCAAAGAAATATAACAAAGCGGTAACTACTCAGGTGGATAGACTGAAGGTGGAAGGCTTTTAGGGACAAATCATGCGAGATCACACAAAGTAGGTGAGTAGGCTGAAGGCCTATTGCCTTCCTCCACCTTCAGTCTTCAGCCTATAGTCTAAATACCTGAGTAGTTATACAAAGAGTGAAAATTCTTACATACTATGGGAATAAAAATTACCTTTATTAGATCTATATGCCACTATTCAACAGTAACCTGAAACTGCTCAGGCAGGTATTTCTAACAATATCAGCTAGATATAAAATTTGGCTATTATGGCATTATTTTTGCTCTATGCTCTAAGAGAAGAATAATTACTATTTTTTAAAAAGGATTTAATGAAGGTTGTAAGGATTTGATTCATGAGATTATTAAAGCGAGAAAATAAAATGGTTTATGATGAAAGGTTAATTAAATTTATTGTCAACCAGCCTCTTAAGCTCTCTCCTGATGTGATAAAGAAGAATGCCTCTGCGATCCCACCCCTTTTTCAGGCATCCCTGCTGGTTGATCTTGAGATGGGCCCTGAAAGGATTTCAGAGATATTCTTTGACCTTATATTACAATTAACCCCTTTTGATATGGCCCTTTTATATATGTGGGACGCAAGTGAGGCCTGGTTTTGTCGAGGCATCCAGGGCAATGTTCCAGATAGTATAGATCATGGTAATATCTTCACCCATAACATAAGAAATACTGCCAAGCCCATGTTAATACCTGATATAGCGCAATCAGGTCTAGATCCAGAAGAACTTCCTTTTACATTTTCTTCTATGATAGGACTGCCTATATATCTAGACACAAGTACTGTCGGTGGCCTGGAATTATATAGGAAGAAAGGCAACCCATTTGATACAGACGAAATCATCTTGATAAAGCACCTGTTGCTTTGTTCTGAAAGGGTTCTAAAGGGGCTATCTGATATAGATACATTTTCAGATAAAGCCTCTAAGGTGAGGATTGATGCTCCCAAAAAGGATGTGATTCCCAATATATTGCATCAATACTCAGAACAGGCAAAAAGGCTTTTGTACCCCCTAAGCATCGCTGGTATAGCAATCAAAGATCCTTCCAAACTTATCCTCTCTGATGTTCTTAATGAAGGTCTCAGGCCACTAGAGGTCATAGCAGAAAAGTTACGGGAGGCTCTTAGATGCTATGATAACGTCTTGCGGTACGAAGAGATGAGCTTCTTAGTGATATTACCAGGGTGTTCATCTGATGATGCAATTGCTACATTAGGAAAGGCGATCTCTGCGTTGAACCCTGACCTGACCAACAACATGGTAGTTGGCCTTGCCACTTTGCCCGAGGAAGCACAGGATGCCAAAGG
>CAZVAH010000048.1:0-3432 GCA_964625035.1 uncultured Bacteriovoracaceae bacterium
GCGGTTCATTAGAATGCCGAGGTCAGAGTGCATGGACGATTTCCGTGTGGCAAAAAGGTGGCAGACTTGTCTGACCTTTTCATAGTCCAGTTCACATACATCGATTGCTGCCTTTGTATCGAACCCTGCGAACCATGGCGCTATTTCATTAAAGCCGGTGACATGCCTTGAAATGTAGTCTTTGTTGTGCCAGCCCTCCTTTAGGATGATTGCGATCATGGCCTTTGTCAGAAGTGCGTCTGTTCCAGGGCGTATGGGTAGATGAATATCAGCGATACGCGCTGTCTCTGAAAGCCTGGGATCTATGACAACCAGAAGCCTGTTCGGATCTTTGGAAATCTGAGTCAAAACCCGACGGGCCTGGGGCATCTGATGGCTCATCATGCCATTCCAGCCAATAGCCAGGAGCATGTCCGTGCGGTCGTGGTCAGGAATGGTGAAAAGGTATTGGCGGCCCATGGCCCTTCCCTGTGCCCAGAATGATCCGGTAAGTTCCTGGGCCAGGGCGGAGTAGTGGTAGCGAGAACCCATGCCTCTTAGCACGCGAACACCAAAGGCAGCTTCAAAATGGCATCCCTGGCCTCCTCCCCCCATGTAGGCAAATGAGCGCGGACCATGCCGATTTACGATAGGCCGGAGTTTATCTGCAATCTCCTCCATTGCCTGGTCCCAGGAGATTTTCTGGAAGTCATCGCCCACCTTTTTGAGGGGATGGGTGAGCCGCTGTGCATGGTGTTGGTGGTAGGCAACATTGACTCCTTTGCGACAGGCATAGCCTTCGCTTCTAGGATTGTCCTTGTCCGGACGCACCTTGACTATCTGATTGTCTTCAACCAAAATCTCTAAACCGCAGTTTTGCGCACACAGCACGCAGCCTGTCTTATGCCACTTTCCCATATTCCCCCCCTCTAAATGGATTTAAGTCCGTTTATTTATCAAAAAAAGTACATTTATTAAAGGTGGACTCCTTTTTTTATTGTATAAAAAGACCCCCATGCCCTAAGTGAGCTAGAGTATGCCTGGTAATGGTCAATCCTGCGAGCATCCTGGGCAAAAGGAGATCAAAGCTGGTCTTTTTAAAATACAGGGCGCAGGCTGGCACTCCGATAACCTGGACCGAGCCGATATGTCCCATAAGGGTCATAGTCCCTGGCAGAATGGGAATTCCATGAAGCATATCGGTAACCCCAGCATCTAACAGGGCCTGGCGCGTGACATCATCCGGATCTATTGAAAGGCCAGCAGTGGTCACAATGAGGTCAGCACCGGAATTCAGGAGTCTTTTTACTCCGTTTTTGATTGCCTGACGATCGTCAGGTACGATGAGGGCATCTACTACCTGGCAACGGTATTTTTCGACCTTGTTGCGGATAATCGGGATAAATTTGTCTTCCACTACTCCTTTGTACACCTCACCCCCTGTGACCAGTATTCCTACCCGAGCCTGATGCAGGGGCATGACTTCAAATAATGGTGTATCACCTAAGACATTCATTGCCTTTATGAGGGTTGTCTTGGGGAGGAAAAGTGGGATTGCCCGAGTGCCTGCCAATGTCTGTCCGCGAACTACCTCAGAAAAACTCAGACATGAGGCGCACATGACCCCGGGGATGAGGTTAAACATCTCGAGACGTTTCTCATCCACTACTAAGAGCCCGTCACGCGATGCCATGAGGTCTGCCCTTCCCTCTGTTGGGGATTTTGTAAAGCTTACGCCGCCGCCTGCCATGGCTTTGACAAATGCCAGAGCCGCTTCATCCTCATGAACAAAGTCCTGGCCGATGGGATTCTCCTCCTCCACATAGATACACTGTTTTCCCATTTGCTGTAAAAGAGGGATATCTTTTTTGGTGATAATTTGCCCCCGCTTAATGGCCGCCCCTTTTTCTTTACCCGGAATGATACGGGTCATGTCATGCAGGGCATGGAGCCCTATTGCTTGTTCTATGGGTATGGTCTTTAGGGGGAGGGCATATGTTCCTTTTTGTTCATTCAAGGGATTAAAAGAGAGATAAAGTGCCTGGCCCTGACATGCCCGGCACATCTTCCCATCTTCAGATGGATATGCTTCGCCGCAAGAGGGGCAGATGACGATTTTTCCCTTGCGCTTTTTTCCCAGGAATTGAGGCTGGACTTTCACATGCTGAAGGCTTAATATGCTTGACCCTGATTCCTTAATCTGCTCGATAAGGAGCTTTGAGTCCTGTTCCTTTTTGGGTTTCAGCTTGAAATACCAGTTTTTTATCTCTGGCCAGGCCGCTATCTTGGCTGGATCAAGAAAGACCCGTACACCAACTCCTTTATACTTTTCATAGAAGGTCATGGCATAGCGACCCAGCTTGATGACCTTGAGCCAGCCGTTTCCTATGGTACAGGGGGTAAGAAGCTGTATTGCGTCAGGCAGACAGCTTTGAGTTTCGCATATGACGTCAAAGAACTCTCCTTGTGGAAGATTTTTTTTCGCCAGATCTACCATGAATCCTCCAATGACCATGCCTGGAGCCACACTCCCGTGAAAGGACGTGATTAGACGTATATATTCTTCAAAAGAATAATCGCAAATCTCCATAAACCATATCTCCAATTTTCAACAATGTATTCTAGTATGATTACCATCATTTTTGTTCGATGAAAACAAAGGTTTTCTTCTACTTAGTTGTTGCTTGTATAAACGTCTGTGACCCCGATGTCACAGATAACGATGGAAATATGCCAAAGGCTGAATATGTACTATGTAAAAGGCCCGTATTGTATCTCGTAAGTCTAGCGGTCAAGTTCATTGTGAGAAGATTGATAGCTACCTTAGATGAGTTATAGGCAATAGCAGGGTGTTTGGGCATAAATAAATCTCACTTTTTTACCCCATGATTAATTATATCCCATATCTTGTCTAGGGTCTCTTCAGGGTTATATGTTTTATCCTCATAAAGAAGATATGTACAATACTCTGCTATTCCCATGAGTACAAACCCTGCTAATGTAGGGTCCAATTGTCGGATTGATCCCTGTTGTACTCCCCGCTCAACATCATGAATAATAGGGTCAATAATCTGATGCATGACCTGTTTCAATTTTTCTGCAAAAGGGGGATGATCGCCGACAGCCGCACCCCTTATGAGGTTCATCATATCCTTCCACTGAGGATATGACCTAAAAAAGGCACTCCCCCTTTTCCTCAATCTTTCAACCATATTCTTCTCGTTTTTGATCTCTTGCCACACGTCATCATACATGGCAAAAAAGATCTTGTCCGCGCATTCAATAAACAGTTCTTCTTTGTTATTGAAATTCAAATAAAAGGTACCACGGCCGATGTGGGCATGATCAACTATATCTGTTATACTGGTGTTGGCGTAGCCCTTCTCTCGAAAGAGGGTGATAGCAGATTTGATAATCACATCTCTGCGGCTTGATGACCTTACGGAGCTGGTC
>CAZVAH010000048.1:3442-8386 GCA_964625035.1 uncultured Bacteriovoracaceae bacterium
CTTTTTAATGAATTGGTGGCTTTGTAAATGTTTTTGTGTCTAGTAGGCTATGGTCTTTCCTGTTTTTATAGGAGATTGAAGTATACCTTCTTTGATGTAGTACCGTATGGTGAACATTGGAATGCCTGTTACCTTTGATAATACAGATATTTTCATGTATTTAGGATATTTCATCTTATGCAATCTCACTCTCTTATTTATAGTTATTCCTATACTGTATCCTCTAAATTTGTCAAAAATATGATACCATTGTATACCTATATTGTTCCATTATCTTTCACTTGTTCCAAGACGTGGTTTCTTTGATAGTTTTCTTGGATTTTCCCAAGATTGTGCCATCTTTCTTATAGGCCTTCATACACTCCTTATAGCCGAATCTGTTGATCGGACAAACTTTAAGGCAAATACCACATCCTTCGTATTTTACAAAGTAAGGATAGCATTTTGTATCATTATTCTTTCGTTTAAAAACCCCTCGCCACCACAGCCTTTCTTCACTGATCGCATTGCCGTAATTAGGGCTTCTGAATTCAACGGTTTGTTTCGGGACGTTGTATCTTCTCAACCTGTTATCTTGGTTAGAAGTCAAGTCATCCATCTCTTTGTCCATGGCAGTGGCTTTCCCTTTCTGTTTGGGCTGACCTGGATTGCGCCAGCAGGGCACTCCAGCTCACAATTGTAGCAGGTCTGACAGTCAATCAGGTAGCAAATTACAGAATGCCCTGCTTTACTATCCATTCGGAACACATCCATGGGGCATACCTCCACGCAAGTTCCGCAGCCTATACATTTATTCTTATCTAGGGCCTTGACCATAGTTAGCCCTCCTTCTTTATCTCAGGCTTAAAAGGATAACTCTCAACTGGTATCTGTTCTGAAAAGAGGCGCATTTTCCCTCCTGGAGCCTTGGCTATATTAATCCATCTGAGCCACCTGCCGTTATTCATTTCAGGGTAATCTTCCCGATAGTAATCGCTGCGGGTCTCTTTTCGCTCCAGGGATGCCCGTAAAAACATCTCAGCCACCAAGATCATATTTTCCACCTCATGCACCTTTATAAGCTGATGTGGATCCTTGGCATAAAGTGACGGGAGATCATTGTCTCTTGTATGTTCAACCTCTGAAAGCGCCTTTTTGAGTGCAGGCTTGCTTTTCCTGATCGAGACAGTATAGGGGAATATGATCTGTTGCAGATGATTACACACCTTATCAGGATGTAGGCCTGATTTGCGTTTGATTGGATCTCTTGCATGAAGCTTTTTTAAGCGGACATCTTCCTTATCCGGCATTATATCGCTGGCATCCTTAAGGAACTGCGCAGCGGCCCTACCTGCATGCTCTCCAGAGCCCATGGCTCTCATGGTCGACCATCCATTAAATAATCCAGGCCCAAGGGATTGGGAGATACCTGCGGCAAACAATCCTGGGAGATCGGACATATGTGCCCTTTTGGACGTGTTCTTCCTCTTTCTCTTTTTGGCAACCCGCAAGTGTGTTGATAAGCATAGGACCGGCAGCCACCCCGATAGCAACCTGCCCTCCCTTTTTGAGCGCCTCACGCCGTGTTATCTTCTTCATTTAACCTCCGTTTTATTCTTCTCCCTTGTAAATCCTGCACAAAAGTGGTCTTAGCCGATATATCCCTATGGCAGGGTCATATGATGGTGCACAAGATGTAAGCACATTCGCATTGGATCTCCACACACCGTGCTCAGGACCTGCTTCTCCTGGAAACCACCATCCATGCTGAACATTCACTACCCTCGATCGAGTTCTTCTGTGTAATTCTCCCCCTCTTTGTTTCAATCTGTCTTCGTGTCCACTTCCTGCTTCGCTTTCAACTACGCAGGACAAGACGCCAGGACAAGTCGCCGGACGAGAAAATGCGGGTTCAATTCCTCGCAGCTTTCTGCGCATCAGAGTCCAGAACTTGCTCTGGGGTTCGTACTATTGATTCCAAATCCAATCACCTTCTTAATACCATCCCCACTCCTCAACTGCCTCGGTCAGGGCAAGTACATTCTCGACTTTGGCATTGGCCGGCAGAGAACACCCTGATCCCAGAATGAACCCGCCGCCTTTCCCGACCTTTTCAATCAGATGCCTGCAATAGGCAAGTACCTCGTCCTTTGTTCCGACCGAAGTCAAAGTGGCAGGCACGTCACCCTTTATAACAATGGTATCACCCAGGATCTCCTTGGCCTTGAAGATATCGGTTGAACCATCAAGCTCGATGACACATTTCGCGTGCGGGAATCTCTGGAAATAATGCAGAAAGTCGGTCCAGTCGGTATCGCAATGAAACCATGGTGTAATTCCTGCCTGAACAAGGGCATCAACGTAAAATTCGAGATCGGGCAGAACCAGCTCTTCGAAGTGCTTGGGAGAAATAAAAACCGGGGAACTTCGTGCACAGCCGAAGAAGATACGCCTGACACCTGTTTTGCTGATAGCATCCAGCATCAGGGCCAAAAACTCCTCCCGCATAATTTTTGCTGCAGCCCTGATCTTCTCTGGCCGTCTGTGCAAATCCAGAAAGAATTCGGTGATGCCGCGGGCAAAGCTGAAAAATTCAAATGCTACCCCTGGTGATATAAATCCCACCGCCGGAACAATGCCGGCCTCCTCAACACGCCTGAAATGGTCGCATAGGATCAGTATGGCATCAGCCAGGTCAACAAGTGTGGATTCCATAGACATCTCCGGATAGATCCGGGCAAAAAGGGTCTCCAGAAACGCAAGCAGGCCCTCAGCTAGCAGGAGGTCATAGTCTTCCACTCTCATGAATCCCTTTTCTTCAAACTGGTGAATCTCAGTGGCAGGCAGATCAATTCCAGGTTGCCTCAAGAGTTGTGGAACACCGATCCGCAATAGTTTAGCATTGGCCGTATCTGCGATGTAGGTCATATCCCATCTGAAATTGGTGGCAGTCTTCAGAACCGCCTGAATGCGTTTTTCAGGGTCTGCCATCAGCTCTGCATTGGTGATACCGGTATAGGTGGCGGCCCAGTGGTCGAGCAGAGGTGAGACTGGAACCCGGTCTGGCATCTCTAAGGCAATGACCGCTTCAATTCTCTCAACAGAATTCATCGAAATCCATCCTCCTGGTATTACATGGTAAGAATACTATGTTTTTTGTGCTTATGATGCATAGACCTGCCTGGCAATATCCACTGCCTGGATCGCATCCCGCCCATAAAAATCACCACCGAACTGCTTGCAGATCTTTTCATTTACACTTCCTCCTCCAATCATGATAGTGACCCTCTCACGCAGGCCTGACTTGTCAATGGCCTCGATTGTCTGTTTCAGACTCTCATATGCAGTAGTCAGTAACAAGCTCATGCCGACCAGGGAGGCATCCGACTGTTTCAAGGCTTTAACGAATTTCTCCGCCGGGGCATCCACCCCTACATCGATTACCTCAAACCCGCTGCACTCGAGCATGGTATTCACGATATTTTTGCCGAGCTCATGAATATCACCCTGGACCGTACCCATCACCACCGTGCCTGCTGAGATGTTTCCCTCGGTGGACATTAGTAGGGGCTTGATCTTCTGCATGGCATTCTTGAACAGCTCGCCGGAGAATACCAGTTCGCTCAAGAAGTATTCCCCTTCCTTGTACAGCCTGCCTACATCATCCATGCCGGCATACAGCTCATCGACGATCATCAAAGGATCAATTTGTCGACGAAGATAGTCATTGAAAAGAGCAGTAAATTTCTCCTCTTCCAGATCAGCCAAAGCCCTGGCAAGCTCACTTATACCTGGTTTCATTTTCACCGTTCCCATGGTTCTGTTCTGAGCCAGACTGCATCATAACCTCCTTGTACTTTCTGTGTCAGCTTATTCATTCTTTACCGGCAATGTAATTATAAATAGATTATCCCGATATTGCGGCTTGAATCCACATCTACATCCAGTGCTTTCTTTTCGTAGTCCTTGAAGACGATCTCGAGACGATACCTGCCGCTGCCCTCTTCCAGACAATCGAATTTAAAATCGCCGAAGTTATCGGTCACGGTTTCTGCTACCGTATTCCCATCCTTGAGCAAGATTACGTGAGCACCCCCGGCACAATCCTCAATACCATCATGGGTGTATGTTACACTCCCGCCAACAAAACACTTAACAAAGCGATAGAGGTTTTTGTAATACACTCTAGGCTGTGTCTTGTATTCTGGATGAAGGACATCGAGATCCTCATCATTTATGATCTTTTCCATCTCAGAATCTTGAACATACACTACTCTAAGCGCCCCTGTCGGGCATGCCTGAACACACCTGGGCTCTTTCCACCCGTCATCCAGCAGGTGTGCGCAAAGGCTGCATTTTTGCGGCACATCTTTTTCCTCGTTCCACCAGATAACACCGTACGGGCATGCATCCACGATATCTTTCCGACCTTTGGCCTTAACAGGGTCAATGATAACGATGCCATCTTTTCTCTTATACACTGCCCCATCTTTTGCATTCTTGATGCAGGGCGCATCATCGCAGTGCATACACGGCGTAGGCAGATAGGCAACATCTATCACGGGGAACTGTCCTCTTTCTTTGCGCATGATATTAATCCACCGGTGGCCATGCCTGGGCTGAGACAGAGAAAACGGGAGAAAATCATTGTCTACATGCTCGTCCTTGCAGGCCAGAAAGCAGCAATTACAATCTTCACACCTTGCCACGTCAATAATCATATCCCATTTTTTCATCTTATTGCCCTCCCCACTTTTCTATTTGCACAAGGCACGAATTTCCAGCATTAGAGTGAGACCTTTTTATTATAGGCCGCTTAGGGGTCAGTATATTGATGCATCCCCCACGATCCGGCGATGCTCCAGGCTCGCCTATGGGATCATATACAGCAGAAGATGCGTAAGAATGAACCGTGCCTTTAGGGAGACGTTCCGTGGGCCGGGCCGCACAGATGACGGCCCCGCG